>NZ_JACGUX010000066.1:0-86760 GCF_014076915.1 Colwellia sp. MB02u-14 | reverse complement strand
GTGAATATATTAACCGACTTCACGTCAAAAAATTTACATCAAAAATTTACATAAAAAATATACATCAAAACCAAATAAAAACAATAATTATTAATAAACATGACAAGGATAAAAAATGCTAAATAAAACATTACTAGCTATCGCGATTACATCAAGCTTAACAGTGACAGCTTTTGCCGCAGAAAAGTACCAGAAATATAATTTTACAAATCAACCTAATGTTGCTATGAAATCAGGTAAAGTAAAATTAGAAGATTTGGCACAGAAACCTACTACTTGGTTAATAAAGTTAAATACTCCTTCTTTATCTGAGCGTTCTTTAAATGGCTTTTTGACACCGTCTGCTTCAACTCAAGCGACTATAAACATTAACAAAACACAACAAGATGTTATTGCTGCTGTAAACGCATTATCACAAGATATTGAAATTCTTGCTCAAACTAAAAATTTAGTAAGTGGTATTGTCGTAAAAGGCAACCCTGTATTATTTAAAGAGTTACTTAACAACCCTTCGGTTAAAGATATTTTACCTATTTATGATTATGAATTAAATGTCGAAGCAAGTGCTCAGTACATGAAAGGTACTGCGCTAGTAACTTCTGGTGTAGCAACAGGTAAAGGTATACGCGTAGCAGTTCTTGATACTGGTGTTGATTATACTCATGCAGCTATGGGCGGCGCAGGTACTGTTGAAGCATATGCAGAAGCAACTGCCGATACTGCTGACTTACCCGTTTGGCCACAAGGTAGCGTTATTGGTGGTTATGATTTCATTGATTACGACAATGATCCGATCGATTATGGCACATCTCATGGTACCCATGTCTCTCATTCTGTTCTTGGTTTAGCTCCAGAAGCTGAATTATACGTTTACAAAGTATGTGAGAGCGGTTGTCCCGGTTTAGCTCAATTACTAGCGTTAGAAGCGGCAATGGATCCAAATAGTGATGGAGACATTGCAGACCGTGTTGACGTTATCAATATGTCTCTTGGTGGAGATTTTGGTACAACTAGAGGTGGTGCAGTACAAGAATTACTTGATAAAGCAGCAATGTTAGGTGTAAGTGTTGCTATATCTGCAGGTAATGATGGTGCAACTCCGTTTATTGTGGGTGGTCCAAGTACAACTAAAAATGTGATGTCTGTTGGTGCTATGACTCACCCAACAGTAGAGTCAGGGCTTGTTGTTTCAAGCTTTAATAGTGCAACAATTGATGCAAATGCCGCTGGCTTTAATAAAGATATCGTGTTCTCTTTTACAGATGCCGATAGTTCGATTGTATATACTGATACAAACCAAACAGCATGTGACCCTTTCGCAGACGGTACAGACTTTACGGGTAAAGTTGTACTTATCGACCGTGGTGCTTGTAATTTCACAACTAAAGTAATAAATGCACAAAGTAAAGGTGCTGTCTTTGTAATTATCGCTAATAACATTCCAGAAGGTGGACCTGTTGGTTTAGGTGGCGCAGATGATAATGCGACAATTCCATCTGTAGGTATTTCTTTTGAAGATGGCGTTGCAATAAAAGAAGCAATAGCGGGTGATGACGCTGTTACTTTCTCTTTTTCTTCAACGGCAATAACAACAGCTGGCGCAATCGCCTCATTTACTTCACGCGGTCCATCTTCTGATGGTTGGTTAAAGCCTGAAATAACGGCTCCGGGTGTTGACATTTTAACTGCAGAACCAGGAACAGGAACAGGTTTAACACCTATCAGTGGCACTTCATTTTCAAGCCCAATGACTGCCGGTGCTATGGCATTGTTAAGAGAAGCACTACCTAATAGAACCTCTCTTGAAATTAAAGCAACATTGATGAACTCGGCTAATTTAGATATCACTATGGAGCCTCGCTCTATTGACCCTGAAGCAGCTCTTGCTCCTATTAGTTTTATAGGTGCAGGTTTAGTTGATGTAGAAAAAGCATCAAAACTTCCTGTTGCTGCTTGGGATAAAAATACGAAACAAGCTGCTCTTGCTTATGGATTGATGAATCTTTCAGCAACTGAAGAAGTGACTAAAACGGTTACAATCAAAAACTTTACTTCAAGTGCAAAGAACTACTCACTCTCTTTAGATGAGCGTTTTGCTGATGATACGGCAACCGGTGCCATTAGCTTTAGTTACCCGGCAAGTGTTACTGTACCTGCTGGTGGCTCTATCGATATTGATGTATCGTTAACAGTAGATCCAGCAAAACTACATGAGTGGACATTAACGTCTGATAAACTTGCTTCGCCAAGTGGTTCTGATGACTTAACAACATTAGAGTTTGATGGTGCATTAGTTTTCACTGATGGCGAAGAAAACTTCCATCTTGTATATCACTTACTACCAAAAGCGTCGGCATCTGTAGAAGTTACTGCGGTTATCACAGACGAAGGTGTTAAACGATTTATCACTAACACTGGTATTAAAGATCTAGAAGCATTTGCAGTTCCATTAACTGCAGAAGATGAAGTTGGTGATAGTGCTTATTTAGACTTACAAGCAGCTTCAATTGAAGTACTTGATGTTCCTGTTGAATATTGTGCAAGTGGTTATGCTATTTTTACTACTTTCACAATGGCGGATGGTTTTACATCAACTGTTGCCGGTGGTTTTTATGCTGACTTTGATATGAATTCTGATGGAATATTTGAATATTCTGCACAAGCATTAGATTATTCAGCTTTTGGAAATTTCCCAGCAGGGGCTATAGTTTCATTTACATCAAGATGGGGTAGCTTCAGTGGTGGAGTAGGCGATGTATTTTTCACTTCTGGTAATAACTTTGTAACAATACAGTCATGTATTGAAGATGTTGGTTTAAGTGCAACTGATCTTGGTTCTGTAGATGCTACCGTTAGATTCCGTATTTCAGACTCTCTTCGTGACTTCTATAACAACACTGGTCTAGATTTAGCAACAGCAACAGGCGTTGATTTTGCCTTATCAAATGAAGCGGTAAGACTTATTGACGATGAAAGAGAAGAAGTTGAAATACTTGCTGTTGGTGAAACAGCTCGTTTACTCACATCTGGACAAGATTTTGTTATGTTATCTGACTCAGGTTCACACCCGTTAGTAGCTAAGCCAACACAAGAAGAAGGTGTTGCTCCAGTTGTCACACCGGACCAATCATTCTCTGTTGACGAAAATACGGCTGATGGCACTGTTATTGGGAATGTTATTGCTACAGACCCAGATTTATATACTAGCCCTGTTGCAGAATACTTCATTCAGTCATCATCATCAGTTGCTGTAATGATGGAACGTGATGGAACAATTAAAGTAGCTGACTCAACACTACTTGATTATGATGCTGGATTAACAGTTATAACATTAGAAGTAAATGCTATTGATAGTGTCGGTAATGTCTCTGATGCTGTATTAGTTACCGTTAATGTGAATAACTTAAAAGATGAAGCTTCTGAGCAACCAAAACCAGCTGTAGTACCGGTAGTAGAACCCAAAAAATCTAGCTCTGGTGGTTCAACAGGTTGGATGTCATTATTACTAATCCCAGCTCTTTTGTTACGTCGTAAGAAAAAGTAACAATAGTGATATAGAGTAAAGTAAAAAAGGCTTTTGATGATGATCAAAAGCCTTTTTTTAATCCTGTTTACATGTATAGGACTTAATAACAACATCACCAAACATATTAACTAATAACACAAAGCGTATTCAGGTTTTTAGTTAGAAGCTATCAAATAAGTCTAAATCACAATAAACGCTAGTCGTGCAGATTAATCCATCAATACTAGTTAAAAGAATTAAAATAGAGCAAGCTGTTGTTCATTCTCATTTGCTAAACACATTTATTCGCAAGAAAATAAATGATGAACTTAGCCATAAAATAACCTTAAATTGAAAATAAAATTTAAAATAAAAAAAGACCAGAAGCTTAAGCTACTGGCCATTAATTAAAACTATCAATATATTTTTTGCAGGATTTAAGTGCTATAAAATAATTTTTTAAAAGTGAACAACAACGCCAGCAAAAGCCCCTTTAAAGTCAATGTTTGTATATAAATTATCTAAGTCTTCAAGTTCAAGTTTTACCGCTCGGTAACCAACGGTTAAGTTCACATCAACAGCTAAATTATCAATCAATTTATAACTTACACCGACTTGGTAGTCATACAATTTATGGTCATCTATTGATAACAAGTTACCATTAGCAAAAAGGTTAAAGCTCGTACCTGGCAAGCCAATAATGGTTGAAACATAGAGCATTGGAATTATTTCAGTTACAGCCAGCTTTGCACTTTCACTTGATGATGCAACCGTTATATCTCCATCAAAATCACGACCGGTTAAACCAAAATCAAAAGATAAAATGCCATTATCAAAGAGTTCATAATATAGCGTGTAATCAACATAGCTAACATCAAACGTGCTTTCAACAGGTGTTGTTGAATTAAAAGTTTGCCCTTCAAACTCAAAATTTTGCGTTAAAACAGTAGAACCATCGGTGTCTAATGTTGTTGAGGCAATCATTAAATTTGGTATAAGCGGTAAAGGGTGTTCCAAAGCGATATAGAAAGAACCTTGCTCTTGATCTTTTAAATTAAAATCAACTAAGTTATTGTTTTCACCAAAAGTACCCGTAGCTTCATTACTCCATATTGACCCACCAATATAAAGTCCTGCAATGGTATCAGCCATAACAGATGTTGAAAGTAAACCGGTAACAAGTACGGCCAATGCTGTTTTTTTCATGTTTAATCCTTTATTATCCTTGACTTAACAAGTCATTTAAATCAATTAGTGCTGCATTAGCACGCGAAATATAATTTGCCATGACTAAAGAATGATTAGCTAATAAACCGAAGCCATCGCCATTAAGAATCATCGGACTCCATATGGATTCTTGACTTGCTTCTAGCTCTCTAATAATTTGCTGTACGCTTACTTTAGCATTTTTCTTCTCTAAAACGTCATTAAAATCAATCTCTACAGCTCGTAAAAAGTGTAATAACGCCCAACATGCTCCACGTGCTTCGTAAAATTCATCATCAATTTTCCACCAACTCGTTTTTAACACAACGCTAGCTTGAGTATATGTTGATTGTTGAGCCTCACTGTCGCCCGCTAAGTCAGTATTTAACTGCTCACGTCCAACACTTGCACTTAATCGCTGAGAGTAGCTGCCTAAACGCTTATTCACTTCTTGGATCCAATCACGTAAATTATCTGAGCGTGCATAAAACTGTGCGGTTTGACTATTAACATCGCTTAATGCTTTACGGTAGGCGTACAATTCGTTAATTGCTTTATTGTATTCACTTTCGGCACTTGGCATTGCCCAACTTTTGTGGTCAATATTATACTGGGGTTGTGCTACTTTTAAGTGCTTGTTTTCTATTGACTGTGACTGCGATCGACTAAATTCTTGACGCATAACAAGTGCCATATCTCGCGACATTTCAAGAGCGCCTAATTCCCACGCAGGGATATTATCTAGAAATACTGAAGGAGGCAGGGCATCATTTGAAAGATAACCACCTTGCTTATTTAGTAATGTTTCTGTTACTCGGATCAGTGCGGTTGTGGTGGTATAACCAACAACAGGGCTTACACCCTCGGCGGCGGCATCGCGAGTGACTTCAGCTCTAATATCAAGTTGTTCTGGCTCAAAACTCCAATAAACCCCTAAAAAATAAAAGGAGACAATAAGGGCTAAAAAAATCGTGATAAAGGTTTTACTTGAGAATTTAGTCGTCATGTTGAGCTCCTAGTGGTGGTGATGCTGCTTTTTAGCTGGTTTTTCCTGCTTGATACTTTGTACAGGAATGGTTATTACAAGATCCTTTTGCTGCTTAAAATGCAATGTTAATGAAACTTCCTCTTCAGGTAACAAAGCTTTTTTTACACTGAATATCATTAAGTGATAACCCATAGGCTGTAATATCACTTTGCTTTGTCCATTAACAACCAACTGTTCTACTTGTCGCATTTTCATCATACCATTACTCATAGTGTGTTGATGAATTTCAATTCTATCGGCGAACAAGCCACTTACACCCGTTAAAGTTAACGCTTCATTATTTTTATTTTCAATCGACATGTAGGCTGAAGTTATATCGGTGCCTGGTATGCTCGCTCTCACATAAGGGGCTTCAATAATAATATTGCTGTTGTGCTCAACAGCGAGGGCATTACTGCTTATATTAAATAAAGTAAAAGATAAGACAATTGCTATTAAACATATTTTATTCATTTCTCGCTATACTTCCTTTTAGACTGATGATTTTAATTGCATGAACATTGTAACTAAGCTGGAGCAAAATGGATAATATAATTATTACCCAAGAAAACAATCACGCTTTTACCTGAAATTTTATTAAAAACGGTCCGTGATATTGCTAATGTCATCGCTCAGTTACCGCAGATTTAGTCATGACCAATAGAAGACTGATGAAACAACATGCCGAGCCGGCTATGCCTCAAGTCATAGCTAACCAAGACCGAGCATTTAAGCGCTTGTTAAAACTAACGAGTGTAGAAGTATTTTAGCCCAATTTTTATAAAGACAACATCACTAACAATTAACATGTCGAAAGAGTCAACCACACTTACTGACTCTTTCATTTTTATGCTATTTGTTTTTTATCACGTGTTAATAACCAAATAACAAAAGCAATAAAAATAACAGGCCAAAAAACGCCAATCATCACCATAGCAAGGGCACCAAAAATCATCAATCCTATAAAAATTAAGGAACCAAAAACACTCATCACGATCGTGAATGCCAAAATAACTAAAATAACCATAATAATTGCTGAAACACTAATGGCCTGTATTGGCTCTATTAGCTCTTCACCAACATAAAGATCAACATTAAACATTTCGATAAAGCTTATTCCTAACACATAGGTTAAAAATAAAGTGGCAAAAATAGCTAACATAAACGATTTAAAAAATGACATAGTCCCTCCTGCTTTTCTTTATTGTCTTGTTAGTCAGTTAAATGTAAATATTACGCTTACATACCGCTAAGGCGTATTGCTTCACATTAATCTTTTGTGGGTAATAATATTGCGGCCACAACGTAAGCAACCCCAGTTGCTAGCGGGAAAATAATCAATGCTCCAATGACGGCAATGCGTATTGCTATTCTTGGTAACTCATAATATTTTGCAATACCGGCACAAACACCCGATAATTTTTTGTGTGAAACATCTTTCTTTAAGGTTTTTTTTACTGAATACTCACGTTGATAGCTCATCATTTATTCCTCAATTCCAACCGCTATGTTTTAAAATAGTTAACAATACTGCACTAACAAAAAAAGTGAGTACCGGAGCCAAACACATGATAATTATAAAATAGTCATTTTCCTGTATCATGTGATGCTCCTTAAAATCTTATAAATTTACCCTTAGCCATTAACGACTTGTTTTTTTAAGTCTGCTAATTCTTGATCAATCGTTTCATCTGTCTCTAAGTCACGAAATTGGCTTTCGAGATCTTTATTGCTCGTAAAGTCATACGACTCTATTTCAGCTTCTACTCGATCAATTTTTTGTTGGTATCGTTCAAATTTGCTGATCGCATCATCAATGTTATAAACGATTGCTCTTTCACGAACTTTCAAACGGACTTCAGCCGATGCTTGACGTAATACGAAAGCATCTTGCTTACGTTTAGCTTCTTGCAGCTTTTCTTGTAACCGTTGACCGTCTTCTTGAACCGCACTAAGAAATACATCAAGCTGTGCTAATTCATGCTGCAATTCACAGACTTGTGTTAGACATTTTTGTTTTTCATGCAGCGCTGACTTCGCAAGATCGTCACGGTCTTTACTAATCGCTAATGCTGCTTTTTCTTGCCAATTTTTTATACTTGTTTCTAATGAGGCGATTTGGCGCATCAACGTTTTCTTTTCGGCAATATTTTTAGCTGCAGTAGAGCGTACTTCAACCAAAGTTTCTTCCATTTCCTGAATGATCAATTTAACCATTTTTTCAGGGTCTTCGGCTTTATCCAATATATTGTTTAGGTTAGCGTTAATAATATCTGTAAAACGTGAAAACATGCCCATAATCCATTCTCCTACGCAAATGCGCTTCTATTTGGTTTTTAATGTAATGGCTCGTTAAGTGTCAGCTCAATGAGTTAACGCTTAACTTGCTACTATGTCTTCTATTACAAGTGACATGCCAACTAAGCAAAAACAAATCAAACAATTGATTAACAAAGAATTTACTAGATTTATAACTCACAAAAAAAATACAGACATAATATGTCAGGCGAAGATGGGGTCAAATTAACAAATAAAATGGTTAATTTGACCACGTGAGAAAGGTGTCTATTTTTTAACTAAGAATGGCATTATTTAGACGTTACCACGGGAAGTTGATGATCCCCGCCCCAGTCACTCCATGAACCGTCGTACACTTGCAACTTTTTATAAGCGCACATTTCCGCGACTAATGCTAAAACACAAGCGGTTACACCAGAGCCACAACTCATGATCATCAGTTTATCTTGTGGATTAATTTTTTTAAACTTTTCCTCTAGAATATTCTTTGGGAGCAGCAAACCATTCTTCAATAGATCACTAAAAGGTAAATTTACCGAGCGAGGAATGTGTCCTTTTCGAATCCCTTCACGTGGCTCTGCAACTTTTCCTTCAAAACGATCCTTTGCCCTGGCATCAATAACAAGAAGCTCGGTAGTATCAAGCTGCTGGAATATATCTTGGCTGCTACAGAAATATTCTTTATAAAACTTCGCAGTGAAGTTACCAATTTCAGTAGGGTAAGATAAGCCTGATGAAACGGGGTAGTTTAATTCAAGCCATGCAGGTAGACCGCCGTCAAGTACCGCAACATTTTTATGCCCCATGGCTCTAAACATATACCAGGCACGTGCAGCTGAAAATAAGCCTTGGTCATCGTAGACAATAATTTGGCTATCATTCATCACACCTAGCGCCTGCGCTTGTTGCTGAAAGTATTCAACACTTGGCATTGTATGGGGTAATGAATTTGATAAATCAGAAAAGTTTTTATTTAAATCGAATCGTTTGGCATTTGGCAACGCAAAATTTGGCCAGTGCTTTACCGGAGAGCGCATTTTACCAACAGGAGGTATACTCGCATCGAGAAGAATAATGTTCGAAGGTTGTTTTTTAGGATCTACTGTTAAATTGTTAGTAGAAAAAAGTAAATCATGCAATTGTTGGCACGATACTATTTGCTGATAAGCCGAAAGCATAGTTAGTGTCATTCATTTTTGAATAAGACTTAAAAAATAACGAATTAATTGATATATGTACAGTTGATTAGGCAATATAAATTAGCAGGGTACAACAAATCCCCTGCGCTTAACTTACAGCTTGTTCATCAATAAGTTGTTGCTCATGACTACTTTCTAATAGGCTTACGACCACCGATGCTAGCAATAAGAACACAGCAGGTAACATCAATAGTGTAAAAATAAGCGCTAAGCTTGGCATAATCAATCCTTACTCATCCATAACTTGAGCTGTATGCTTTATTTGAGCATTATTTTTAGTGGGAATGTTTGCAACTAAAATGGCAGCATTATTATTAGTTGTTAAAGCCAGGGTCATAATAGCTTGCTGGGTTTTAGCTTTTGTATTGATCTTTAATTGCGTATTAAGTTGATGTAAACCTGTTTTAGCCATCAGACTAGCCATGTTTTTAATATCAGCATTGTCGCCTGCAAAGCTATTGAAAGATAATAAAGCCGTTGTTAAAGTGGTAATAAGTAAAGTTTTCATTTTGTTCTCCAAGTTTTATAATAGTTAAGTCGCAATATCTATTACAAAGGTTGTGCCAGAGATCAAAAAAAAATTAAGATCATGATTTTTAATGAATTTATTTTTTTGAGTTTTGTCGAAAAACAAGAGTTTATGATTAAATTAGAGGTGAGTGGTTAAAAAAACCAACATTTAACAATTATTGCGATTAAATCGTTAATTATGGCTAGACTAACAAATAACTAATATCCCGATTTAGGGAAGCTAATTCCCAAAATCGGAACACAAGAGATATTTTACTCGCTAGCAGGTAGAGTAACCAGAGCAAAAGCTTTGAAAAGAACTTGGCTAGTTACCTCATTACCACTGCACTGCTCACTTAAGTAGCGACGAAACTGCCTAGCGCCAGCTAAACCATTACACAACCCGAGCATATGGCGAACAACATGCCAAGCACGTCCGCCATTGGCAATATGCATATCAATATAGCGCGCCATCTCTTCAATTATTTGTGCGCGAGAAAGCATATTAGTATTCTTTTGATAAATAGCATTATCAGCTTCAACTAACATATAGGGATTTTGATATATTTCACGACCAATCATTACACCATCAATATGCGTTAAATGTTCATTCGCCTCAGCAAAGGTTTTAATACCGCCATTAATTGAAATTTGCAATTGTGAAAAGTCTTTCTTGATTTGATATACACGACCATAATCAAGCGGTGGTACTTCCCTATTTTGCTTAGGGCTTAAGCCACTTAACCAAGCTTTACGTGCATGAATAATAAAATGCTTACAATCAGCTTGCGCTACAACATCAATAAAGTTGTGCAAAAACTCATAACTGTCGTTATCGTCAATTCCAATACGCGATTTTACGGTAACAGGAACATTTGCGGCTGCCTGCATTTCATTTACACAATCAGCAACTAACGAGGGTTCAGCCATTAAACACGCACCAAACCGACCATTTTGAACACGGTCAGATGGACAACCAACATTGATATTAATTTCATCATAACCATATTGCTCAGCCATTTTTGCGCACTCAGTCATGGCTTTAACGTCACTACCACCGAGTTGTAAGGCTAAAGGATGTTCTTCCTTGTTAAAAGATAGATAGTCACCTTTGCCGAAAATAATTGCGCCTGTCGTTATCATTTCTGTATATAACACGGTGTGTTTTGACATAACTCTGTAGAAGTAACGGCAATGGCGGTCTGTCCAATCGAGCATGGGTGCAACGGAAAGTCGGTGATCGATGGGATTAGCTGAGTTTAGCGGTTTTACTGGGATTGACATGTTACTACCTTGAAATAAGTACTGTATAAATTACCATGAATTTCTTTGAATTACCGTCGATTTCCATGTACGGTACACCATATGTACACCATAAAAGAGTAGGATTTTAGATGGCATCATTTACGATAACAAAAAGACCTAGAGCAAATGGCGAATTAAGCTATCGTTGTGAAATTGTAGTTAAAAAAAACAACGCGATTATACACCGAGAATCCAAAACATTCCGTAAAAAAGAATTAGCTCGTACATTTGCTAAAAAACGTATTCAAGAAATAGAAAATAACGAGATAGGTATTCATAAAACTATTCCTTTGAATGCATTATTAGATTTGTATATTGATGATATAAATTTGTGGGAAAAAACAGGTAGAACTAAACGCTATGTTATACAAATGCTGAGGGACTGTGATTTAGCTCGTATTGAAAGTAACAAACTAAAGACAAGCGACTTAATTGAACATTGTAGAATAAGACAATTAGCAGGAGCGAAACCAGCAACCGTTTATCATGACATTTGTTATTTACGTGCGGTAATGAAAAAAGCTCACCCAGTTTTTGATATTGAAGCCAATTGTTCAGTTTTTGATGAAGCAATACCAACACTCATTGATATGGGTTTAATTGGTAAAAGTGACAGAAGAACAAGAAGGCCAACACAGCTTGAACTCGATAAATTAAGAGTTGGACTAGAAGAAAGGGAAAATCAAAGACCAAATGGTCATGTCAGAATTCCTTATTTAGATATTTTAGATTTCAGTATTATAACCTGTATGCGTATAGGTGAAGTTTGCAAACTACGCTGGGACGATTTAAACCTAGAGCATAAGACGATTATTGTTAGAGACAGAAAAGATCCCCGTAAAAAGGAAGGTAATCACATGATTGCCCCGCTCTTAGGTGAATCTTTCAGTATTGCTACTAAACAACCTATAACTAATGACTTAATTTTTCCCTATAATTCAAGAAGTGTAACCGCAGGGTTTCAAAGAGTAAGAAATGATTTAGGAATAGAAGATTTACGTTATCATGATTTGAGGCGTGAAGGGGCAAGTCGACTGTTTGAGCAAGGCTACTCTATTGAAGAAGTAGCTCAAGTAACTGGCCATAGAAACCTTAATATTCTATGGCAAGTTTATACACAGTTATTCCCGCATAAGCTACATGATAAATTCAATAATTAAAGATTCATAAAGTAGAACTTTTGAAATAAAAAACCACCCGAAGGTGGTTCTATTTAGATTACATTATCCAGAACTGAATAATATAAAATATGCTGGGTATCTTGATATTAATTTTCATTTTCATTTTCATTTTCATTTTCATTTGAATAGATATCATATATTTCTCCTTTTACTTTAAAAACGTAAAGATCAGAAATAATCGAAAGAAGACCATCCAATAATATTTTTATTGAATCAGCACCACTAAAAACATATAGTGGCTTTGCAAACCTATGTCATCTTCCGAATTACTTCGGCTTGTATCGACTATATAACCCTTGAATGTCTCGACAACTTCAAGGGTTTTTTCTTGCCTGAAAATCAGCCTAACTCCATTTCTGCTTACAGTGTGAGGAGGTTTGCTTGCTTTTGCAACAGTAAAAAAAAACAATTTTTAAGAACTTTCTTGGATGGAAAAGATAGGTTAGTGACAACTAACTTAGCAATGCTTTTTAATTTTGATATTACAAAAACGCAACATTTTTTTTAATTAGTTTTGAACTATATTATTTTTTAATAATAAATTTAATACTTTTTAAAATAAACATGTAAGAAAAATATTAATAGTCAATAAAAACAATGGATTGCTATTTTTAGGCAGATCACTGACTAAATGAACGATAAAAGTTATCCTGCTATTTGGTACGTTTAGCTACATTAGACGATAAACACCCCAAATAAACCACCAGAACCAAACTTTTGAGCTGTTGAGATGACAAGTAAAATACTATTTCAAAAAAATTAAGCCGTTATCTGAGTTTTTTAGAGTGCCATCAAAATGATAGGCAAAGAAAAAAGCGCCCAAGGGGAGTATGTTTAAATGAGAAGAGGTAAAAAACAGGTCTTCTTATACCGCCAACAAGAATTACGTTAATATATTAGAGGCTCTATGGCTTAATTATATCAACGAGGCAATCCAAGAACGATATTATGCGTGTCAGACTTTTTCATTATATTAAGCAGTTCATAAAATTCAGCGAGTTCTTCTGGAGTGGCCGTTAGGGAAAGTGTTTTTTCAGAGAGGATATTCATCCGTTCAATTTCTTTAGACGTCATAAGTAAAATTCCCTGTTATTTCTTGTGTTAATTTTATGTTAAAAACAAAAAATAACAAGTTATGGCTGGAAGCGAGTGAAATAGTAGGAGTTATACCCCGTAATACAGTACGGGGTATTTTTGGCAACATACCCGATCATCAATAAAAATCAGTAATTCAAAGAATTAATTTAAAGTAAAAATTAAAAAAACTACCGCCAAACAAGTTTGTTGGTTACTCATTAAAATATTTCAAAATAAAAAGACATTTTAAAAGATTGTAATCGAGTCGATAGAAACAAATTAAAAAAAACCACATAAAACTAACGTAATTTATTTACAGGGCCCTTCCCGCTTGCGCGGGCCCCTTCCTGTAAAAAATGCCGCTAGTTCAGGGAAGCGACTTGTTGAGTACCAGCCACTGACTGGGTTGGAGAATTACATGTTAAGAAATCTTCATAATCAAAATAAGATATAAGAACCGCACATTCCCCGAGAACTTTTACAGAGTAACCAGCAAGCGCCAAGTCTTTTGTTGAAATAGTAAATATATGCTGACCATTTTGACGAGCACTAAAGTAAACAACCTTAAAATTATAATCTTCAGCATAACCAGAAACAGCCAAGTCAACTTTGTAAAAAGGATGGAAAGACTTACTTTTTTCTATCATTTCTTTGTATTCTTCGAATTGCTCAGGATTTTTGACAGGTTTAGGAGGTTTTGAGCCTACGTCACGACCAAGAGGAGGTTTATTAACAGGGCTTTGAATAAGATCGGAAGAAACAGATTTATTTTTTAAAGCTTGAGTTTTAACAACTTCAGGACTTACGGTTTCATCAACCTCATCAGAACCAAATATTAAAGTAAGGAACCAGACAAGAACAAGTATGAACAATACACCCATACCCATTGCGCTATACATGAGGCCAGACTTCCACCAAGGCGTAATGTCTTGCGTTGTTGCTTCAACAACAGATTGATTAGACATTGTATGGCTTTTGTAAAACTTAAAAATATGTGATTCATAAGCGCGTTCTTTAGTGTTAACAACTGTTGTTGTACAACCTTCATGGATTTTTAAGATATATTCAGAATCTTGGCCATTAAAACTTTTCTTAATAGCTCGATAGACCAAGTTAACCATATCTCTAATATCGCGATGAACTTTTTTAAAATTCTGCGTAATTAATAATATATCATGACCATAATGCCTATGCATTGACAGATATTCTAAAAGGGCTGTTGTTTGGGGTGTTACCTTCCCACTAGGCATAGATAAATGACATTCATCTATAACAAAGAAAACGCCCTGTCCCTTATCATTTTTCCAATCATCATACTTAAGAAAATCTTCAGCTTTTGAAAAGGGTCTAATTGTTCCGTAATCATGGAAATTATACTCAACAACCTCTATAAGTTCAGCTACATCATCGCCATAAACATCTTTAAAATGTTCTATTTGTAACGGTAAATTAGTAACTACTTTACGCTTTTGTTCCAGGGCTGGAATGACATGATTTTTAACAGCCTCATAACTTTTCCCTCCCCCTGGCTTACCTGCAATTCCATTAATCATATTATGAACCCCAACGTACAAACGGTATTAGTTGAAGAAAAAAACGAATAGAAAGACACGTTACAATCATACCCAGAGCTTGAGAGACACCCAAAAGGTTTAGATAATAACCCGTTTCTGGCGGTATCATCTCAAAATACTGAGCAACATTAAGGCCAGACATTAAAGAACCAACACTATCTAATAACAACTTGCCAACATTCATTAATTGCTCTAATGCCCAGATAAAAAAATCTTGAAGAATAGTTTTTAAGGAAAGTAGAAGTCGGTATAAAAAATCAAGAAATTCGTTATAAGTTTCAGTTAAAAAATCGAACATGTTAACCTCCAAACAATATTTTACGACAAGTAAAACCCGCAGTAATTAAAATAAATATCTTTAAAGCAGGCCATATCCTTGGGTCTAAAACGAGGTCAAAACAACCAAGGTTCATGTAACTACCAAAATTCATACAAAAGGACATGTTAGGAGGTGTACCCCCAAAATTTGGCTTAAACTGCTCTAAAAAAACATAGAACTCTGTCTCTTTAAATTCTTCAACTTTATCTTTAAACATACCCTCAACGCCCAAAGGATATTCAGATTCATAAAAACCGACCAAACCATCTGAAGGCAAATTATTCCTAACAACATCATTAGTACCAGTTAACTCAGATATTGAAGTAGTGATCATATTGGCGTTGGAATTATCATTTTGCATAAGTTCGTTTAAATTTGGAACATCAACAGAGCCTGAGCCAGAATTATTCACAGCATCGATAATGCCTTGTAATTTATCTTCATTATTATTATCAGCGACAGCATCACTAATAGCATTAGCTGATTTAATTGTTTGTTTTGCATTTTCATTTTTTAACTTTTTAACCTCATTAATTAAAACGTCACCTTGCAAGCTTGTGATACCGTCTGTACCAGTACCATCTGGGACAGTTGAACCATCTGGATTATAAGGGAGGTCGGTTGTTTCATCAGGCGTAAAAGCCCCACACCCAACACACTCAGGGTCAGTAATTGGAACATCACAATCAATCAAGTCATTTGGGTCATTAACATTACAAATACCATCAGTATTGCCAGAATGAGACCCGTTTTCGTCACCCGTTGAACCATCACCACAAGTAAAAGTACATTCATATGTAAAGTTATTATTATCAGTGAATGTAAAGTCAGAAACACCGCCACGAACAGAACATGAGTTATTACTCAAAGTTTCACATTCTTCAGGATTTTTCACGGGTTCAGGTGGTGGTGGCTCGTTGCAGGAGGCGTCATAATCTCCAGAACTGCGCCAGAAATAACTGGATTGGTTTAATGTTGTTTGAGTCCTTGCACATTCATTGGTTGCTATTGTTTTACATTCATTAAAATCACAACCGCTAGTACCATTAAAATTAAGACCTGTAGAATTCCTTGAATTAGTAGTTTTAATAGTTACGGTATTACCCTTAAAATATAACCATGAAAAACCAGAATAATCACAGGTTGTTGAAGCCCAATTAATAGATTTTATAACATCAATAGCGTCTTGTCTTGATGCGTAAGTGGTTCCAATTAGGGGCTGTCTTAAATCTGGCCGCATAGTACAAGATGAACTACCTTGAGTAATTGTATAAACAGCAAAACTATGAAAAGACGTAAAAAGAAGAAAAATAAAAAGTAAAAATTTCATAAACCACCAAAAAAAAAGGCGATACCATTTAATGATAACGCCATAATTAAGCATTTAATTTAACCCTATATCCCGTCTGTTGCCGCTTTAGCACACATCGCACCGAACATAAGCAAACAGACGTAGAAAAGGGCGGACAATAAACCCGCCAAAATTCTAGACCTTATACAGCTTTAACAGCGCGACGACCTAATACACCTGCTTTAAACGCCATGTTAATCCCGATTGAAGCAACCATAAACAAAGTGATTGCTGCTGCTGCTGTTGTGAAATCGATTGCCGCAAATACGTCAGCCATGTTGATATTCCTTTTTTTAAGTTTTGGCAAAATTGCCTATCCACTAAGTGAATTTTTTAGAACTGTCTTATTAGTTGTTTAGCCATTCTTTGCTTGTAACCAATAAGCCAGAAAATCAAATAACCAGTCATTCCAAAAGTGAATGAGGCCGAAGCCATTTCACCAGTTATTTCTGTAAATTGTGTGTTTTGGTCTGCATAGATTTTTAATTTCGCATACTCAAGACCAGTCATTAAGACCGTTTCAACACATGTTTCTATAGGTAAATCGTCAGAGTAGTAAACATCGTAATTTCTAGAAGGTGACTCGTTACTAGATGAATAATTAAACTCTCTACATTCAGCCGATTCAGAATCAAACGAAATAAAAACAAGAAATAATAAAAAAGATAAAAGAAATCGCTTTCTACAAATTACATTGACCCTAGGATTTTCAACATAAAAAGTACGCCAAAAACTAGTAACATCTTGCTCTTTATTGAAATCTTGTCTGTAAGTCATTAGATTACTTATTAAAATTCTTTAAGCTAAGGTTAAAATGCTCTTTTAATTGAGCATCTACAGGCGTTATTTCAATGACTTCATTTTCAAACGTGTCATCATTAAAAGAGAATTTGAGGTCATATTGCTTATCACCGACGAACGCTTGAGAATCAATTAACAAATGCGCATATTTCGCGTTAATCGAGATGGCTTCCTTGCCAAAAGGGGTTGACGTAGTACGACCCGCCGCTTTACGTTGAAACTTAGGCGAATCAACCGCCTCTAAGGGATACAACACTTCTAATTTTGCATTTTCAATATGTGGGTTCTTAGATTCAGGAAAACGCGTGATACCAATACCAGCAATTACAATAGCCATTTTTTAACACTCCAGTGCATGATTAATTAATTTCTTATACGTGGGAGGAATTCCCAATTTGTCACCCAATATTTCATCAGGTAGAAGTAAGCCGAAGGCTTTAGAAATATCACCGCCAACTAACTCAAGAACATCACCCAAAGCACGACCGGCCGCATGACGAAACCAACGAACGCGACTCGCTAATTCTAAACAAGCCTCTTTCGTTGGAGACATGAACTTGGTACGAATACCTTGTGTATTTTCCATACTTTGAGAAAAAACATTAATACCGGCAAAGGTCGCGTCAACATCAAGCAAACAATCAACAGACCATTTTTTTAATTCAACCTCAGAGCGATACCAATTAAGGTCTTCATTCACAATTTTTTGTTCTAATTTCTTATTGTAAATACGCCAATAAATAGGACTTGTGCGTTTACCCACCGTGACCATTTCAACATCAAAGTTTTTTTGAAAGTCTTTGGTATAGGTATATTCACTGGCGTTTTTAAAGACTGACATAATGCCGCCCTTACCTGTTCTAAATGCGCCATCTCTATAAGCTTTGTCCGCATAGTCACAATCAAAAATGCCGTCGTAATCATCACTCGCCAAATCAACACGCGACAAAAAAGAAATCGATAGCACGCTATTAAGCCAATGATGAAGTTTAAATTTATCGGTATAGCCAAATAAGTTTTTACACCCTAAACCAGAAATTTGAATGTAAGCCGTATCTCGTTGACCACCTAAACCAATAAAGCCAACATCAACGCCCGTTTGTGATTTCATCGTTAGAGAGTTGCTATAGCCATGGAAACCTTTGTCCCTCGGTGCGGAAAGGGTAAAACCAAGAACATGATCAACAAAAATTTTAAGGGTTCTAAAATAGAAATCTGACAGTTGCTTTTTAACAAAGAGTGCATGTCTTTCAATTTCTTCTAATGACTTGCCCTCAGAGTTTTCAACCTTGGGAGGCAATGGGAAATAAGGTTGGTTTTTGGGGCTGTAACCTGCAAAACCTGCTTTATGACAATGACGAAGCTGTGACAATGGAAAACTAAAAGCTAAGTGGTCAACAATGATATTGTCTTTTTTTGCGATAAGGCGCTTACTAATTAGTTCATCAGCCAGAGGTGATAAAGCATTGTTTATAACATTTTTCATATGACCCCCTTTTGAACTAATTGTCGGTAATTTGAATCTGTGATTTCTACTACGTCTGAATTACCCATTTCATACGAAACCCACTGTTTGAATTTAGACAGTGACGAAAAGTAGTTATATTGGCGTACACCTGAATCATCATCATGTGTAGAGTTAACGCCTAAAACCCTTTCGTATTCGTAATAGATAATCATTTAAGTCACTTAATAAATTTCTTTATTCGTTTTTTTATTACCGATACGCGATACTTAGTAGTAATGGCGTTAAAGGTTGTGAACTTGTTTCCATTCGTTTTCTGCTTCTGCATAGCGTTTGTCGATATAAGCCGCTAAGTCTTCAATTTTTATTAATGTAGGGCTACGTTCTGAATCTCGTAATTTGAATGTAGGAATTGGAAAATCGCACCCTTTAGCTTTTTGCTCTGCTGTTTTTGGCTTGATACCGAAAAATTCTTCACAGACATTTTTCAGTTCAATCACTGGTGTTTGAAACCTAGCGAGCAATGCAAAATTTGTATTCATACAACACCTATGTAATTATTTGCGGTTATAACAGTTCAAAACGACTCAAAGACAAGTAACCGTCCCGTTACGTCTCAAAATGATATTAAATCAGATTGGGACGCTTTGCAACAATATTTTTTATGAGAAGTGCTATGGAAGAATTCGAAAAACAATTAGAAGCATTATTTGAAGCAACAAAAACCATAAAAATAAATGAGTTATCTAAAGCTATAGATGTTTCTCCAAGCACAATAAGAACATGGAGAGGTAGAAATAAAATTCCTGAAAGTGCTTTTAGAAAAGCAGAACAAATACGCCAAAACGTCCCAGAAAACAAAACAGATAAACGTATTAACCTACCTTTTTATGAAGTTTCTGCATCAGCTGGTGATGGAAGACTTGTAGAAGCAGAAGAGCAAACTCATTTAATTAGTTTTGCACCTGAATGGTTAGATAAAGAAATAGGTGTAAACCCAAAAGAAGTTTTTTTGATGCTGGTTGAAGGTGACAGCATGTACCCAACATTGAAGAACGGTGCAATGATTATGGTAAATAAAGATTTTAGTGGGTTGAGTGATGGTATTTATGTAATGCGCCATGAACACAACTTATTAGTAAAACGATTACAGTTATTACCGGGCGGTATTATCAAAGTAAAATCGGACAATGATATGTATGAACCTTGGGAAATAAACAAAGAAAATTTGAATGGTACAGATATCGAATTAATCGGCCGTGTTGTGTGGTCAGGTCAAAGAATGTAAATTTAAAAAACTATTATGTTTAAATATGGAAATATAAATGATTATTAAGGAAAAAGACCTTCAAAACGTCAAATCAGCCACGGCTGTAGCTGGTCAGAAGCAAGAACAAGATGTAGCTTTCTTTTTAAGAAGAGAATTCAAAGATCACCCTCAAGTATTAGTTATCAATGATTATAAATTTTCGTTCGACAATGAAACAGCACAAATTGATCATCTAATTGTTTACCCATATGGATGTCTATTAATTGAATCAAAAAGTATTAGAGGAGAAGTTAAAGTTAATGTGCTTGGTGAATGGACTCGTAGTTCAAACTCAAATTGGTTTGGTATGCCTTCACCGATAAAACAAGCAGAACTACAGCAAAAACTATTAAGAGAATTATTGCATCATCACCGAGCAGATATTCTAGGTAAATTATTAGGGTTTAAACAGCAATCTTTTGAAATGCGAAAGTGGAATATTCTATGCGCAGTATCAAGTAATTCAATAATTGATAGAGAAAGTATCCCTAAAAACATTTCTGATGTGGTAGTAAAAAGTGAATTTCTTATTGATAGAATTAATAAGGTGATGGACTTAAAAAGCCCTTTAAAAAGAGCGTTTAGTATTTCCGACGTTCGACCAGCTTTCAGTGATGATGAATTAAAATCAATTACTGGTTTCTTAATAAAAAACACTTCATCGAAAGCTAATAAAGTGAAGAAAAAAGAATCGAAAACTGTTGATATAATTCAAAAGGAGGGTATTTTAAAGTGTAAAAAGTGTAATGATGTATCAAATTTTACAGCAGAATACGGACGCTATGGGTATTTCATTAATTGTAAAACATGCGACACAAATACATCTATGAAAATTCCATGCTTGGAATGTAAAAGTAAAAATACAAAGGTTTCAAAAAATAAAGAAATCTACACTTTAAACTGTTCTGATTGTGATAAAAAAATTCAGCTAATTTCTTAAGTACTCAAAACCTAATTCAATTATTAATAATTCCAAAAAGGACTGTTATTGCCACAAAGTTGACATCAGCTAATACTGTTAAGTAGCATGAATAGATTAGTATTGGTAATGTTGTCTTATCGCCAGTTAGTTAGAATTATGGAGAAACACGTGGAAAGAAAGTTAGTTTTTGTTACCCCCAAGGAAGGTACTCTGATAGATATACATATTGCCAATAAACCTATTTCGCAAGATATAGGGGATGGCTATGATAAAAAGAGGAGTTTAATAATTGATTTCTTACACCCACTTTATCTTGCACATAGATTGGTTGATTCAAATCACACAGATTTAACCCAAGCCCTAGATAAATATTTATCATATTTAGAAGAAAAAACAACAAAGTCCTTTATGTTAATAGATCCTTATGCAGATGTATTTGAAATGAACGTGGAGGTCAATAAATTCGTGCTTAACATACTAACTTCAATATCTTTATTTCTTATCCAAGTAGATAAGCTCATTAAAAATC
The DNA here is from genome assembly GCF_014076915.1 of Colwellia sp. MB02u-14. Taxonomy (NCBI): domain Bacteria; kingdom Pseudomonadati; phylum Pseudomonadota; class Gammaproteobacteria; order Alteromonadales; family Colwelliaceae; genus Colwellia; species Colwellia sp. MB02u-14. The sequence continues at coordinate 65,182 of NZ_JACGUX010000066.1, read as the reverse complement.
AATTTGGTAAAAAATCTGAGGAGTATCGTAACTTCGAATTATTAAGAAAAGGGCTGCATAAAAATAGTCTAAGTTATAGATTTTGTTATGATCTAAGAAACTACTCGCAGCATTATAGTATTCCTATAAATAAGTTAGCAATAAATTTTAATCTAAATGAACCCCCTTCTATCACTGCCACAATTGTAAAATCAAAACTTACTGACGGCAACTATAAATGGAAGAGTTATGGTTTAGCGGCACTAAATGAATTAGAAGAAAGTTTTGATCTTATTCCTCATATAACTAACTATGTCGATATTATGAATCAACTATTTAGTTTCCTGTTTACTACCTGCGAAAGTGTACTCATAGAGTTTAATGTAGTAGTAAGAAATATTTTGGATAATGGAGGTTGCCATCATAATAATAGATTCTTTTTTGGCTGTGATATAAAGGAAAATGAGCTAAAGATGGACACCGAGGAAATACCATATACATTTGTTAAAAAACTAGAACAATACGTCTTAAAATTAGATCGTTATAAAACAGAAAATCAACAGTAATATGACCTGAATAATTCATTAGAAAATATATAGCAAAAATCATTCATCTAATGTCAGGTAAGCGCACGAAGCGGTCTAAATAGGAACGAAAGCCTAAAGCTATTTATGTATATAGTGCACACTTTAGTGAAATGGCTATAATTACAAGTACACCATAAATAAAGAAATTTACGGAAGGCACTCCATTAGTACACCTTACACCATTAAAGAGCAGTGAAAATGCGAGGGTCAGTCCAATCGAGCATGGGTGCAACGGAAAGTCGGTGATCGATGGGATTAGCTGAGTTTAGCGGTTTTACTGGGATTGACACAAAAACACCTTATTAATATACTGTATAGAATTACAGTGAATTACCGCAAGTTACCTTGAGTTTCGATATGTAGTACCCCATATGTACCCCATAAAAAAGTAGGATTAATGATGGCATCTTTTACAATTGAAAAACGTACAAAGGCAAACGGTGACTTTTCTTATCGCTGTAAAGTCGTTGTTAAACAAAAAAACGCAATTATACACCGAGAATCTAAAACATTCTGTAAAAAAGAACTCGCTCGTATATATGGAAGGAAGCGTGATCAAGAAATAGAAAATGAAAAAAGCTCACCCAGTTTTTGATATTGAAGCCAATTGTTCAGTTTTTGATGAAGCGATACCAACACTCATTGATATGGATTTAATTGGTAAAGTGACTGAAGAACGAGAAGGCCAACGCAGCTTGAACTCGATAAATTAAGAGTTGGACTAGAAGAAAGGGAAAATCAAAGACCAAATGGTCATGTCAGAATTCCTTATTTAGATATTTTAGATATCAGTATACTTACTTGTATGCGTATAGGTGAAGTTTGTAAACTTAGATGGGATGATTTAAACCTAGAGCATAAAACGATCATTGTTAGAGACAGAAAAGATCCCCGTAAAAAGGAAGGTAATTACATGATTGCCTCACTCTTAGGTGAATCTTTCAGTATTGCCAATGAACAACCTAAAAATAGTGAATTAATTTTTCCCTATAATTCAAGAAGTGTAACGGCTGGATTTCAACGTGTTAGAAATGATTTAGGTATTAAATATTTACGCTACCATGATTTAAGGCGTGAAGGAGCAAGTCGACTTTTTGAGCAAGGCTACACTATTGAAGAAGTTGCTCAAGTAACAGGCCATAGAAATCTTAATATTCTATGGCAGGTTTATACGCAGTTATTTCCGCATAAGTTACATGATAAATTCAGTTGAATAAGATTAAAACAATAAATACAATAGCTTAATATATATTCCATAAAATATCGGCAATTAAATAAGGAAATAAATTGAATACCGTAACTCATATCAGCACAATTAGAACTAACAGTCTCATTATAGCGACATTAATATTTACCATGCTTTGGATAGTCGTAAATAGTTTTTCAAACTACAATGATTTATATTCAGTAGAGGAAAGCTTTTCAGAAGCAGTAGCACTTAATGTAATAGATCGAAAGATAAGTGAAGTATCATCGGCAACTATCTATCCAAAGAATCCAAGTTTTGATATTAAAGAGATTTCATTCACAAAAGCGGATAACAAATTATTAAAGAATTGTAGTGTTTTACTCAAAAAAGACAAAAAAACTCAATGTACATACAATGAAAACCCAGAGAGGTCGATTAAGCGCTTTGCTATTTCAGTAATAAATTCAAAAGGGCTTTGTCTAAATAAAGAAAATCTTAACTACAAATTTACGATGTTCAATACGAAAAACACTTGTGACGGAGGAAATTTCATTGAATTTAGCACTGTCATAATTGAGAGCGATTTACCACAACTTCATGAGTTAGGGATGAAGTCTGCGGCAACAAGAATAATAATAGAAAACAATGAAAATAAAATAGGTGTATCAGTTTTTGTAAACGATATAACATTAGAATATACAGATAAAAAGTTTTTATCTGCCTACGATTTTTCATTACAAGAAACAAATCAAAAATTTCATGGTCATACTATATCTCATAACCTTCTCTGTAATGGAAAAATAAAATCTAATGGATGCTATTATCAGCAACTGAATAAATTATCAATGAAACTATCCAGTGATTCAGTAACTATACCTTATATAGCTACAAGTTTCCCTTCATCTATTGCGTGTATTATTTTACTTTTTCTAATGACTCTGGCGAGTTTAAGTAGCTACTCAGCAAGCAAAATTGCATTAAAAAACATTCAAGGTGGATTAGAGCAAAATTACCTACCTTTTGATTTTAAAAACAACTTTATTAGCCTAGTTTTAATCAGGTACCATATTTTCTTATATGGCATCTGCTTATTAATCACTGTTTTATTTAATATCCCTCCAGATTTCATATATAAAAACGTGATTATGAAAAAATTTCTTCCATTGAGTATGGATAGTTTTAACGTGGTAGCATTTATCATTTCTGTTGTGTTTATATACTTTATTTGTTTAAAGGTTTTAGAGCCTTTAGACAATTCTCTAAGGAAGTTAAGAAAAGAAAGAAGAATTAAATTAAATTAAATTAAATTAAATAGCATTTAACCATAAGACTTTACCCCCGCATTACTATGCGGGGGTATAAATAACGCCCTGTTAAGAGGGAACTGTAATTGGCTAAAATATGAAGCAACCCGACAAACTATTTTGATTCACCAATAACTACATAGCTAAACTTTAAATCATACTTTATTGATATTGATCTTTTACTAGTCGAATCAATGACTTTAACGTTGAACCCTTCACTAGTAACATCATAGATAATAGGATAACCACTATCTTTGTTGGAGTTTCCATAATTGCTTGCAGTAACGTAGGGCGGGTTAGAATATTCTTTATTGAATTTAATATACTTTTCACTATTACCACTTTTAATTGGCTCTATAGCCGATTCACCAGCTTCAATTTGTATTTTGTTAAGAGAAAGTAAAATATTATTTTTGTTTATGTCACTACTTATTCTGTTTTCAAACGCTGAACTAACCTCTCGTTTAGTTATGTATTTGGATGAAGATTCTTGAATTTTAGTTAGGTGCGTTTTTAATGTTTTTATATTGGCATTATTCTCTTTTATAACACTATGCAATTTCGAAAAAATGATTTCTGATTTCTTTAATTCTTGGGATGAGTTTATCAAAGCCTCTATTTCACTTTTCGATTGATTTAACAGCACAACGATTTGACCTACTTTATCTAAATCGAGAGCTTGAAGCTCTAAAATATTTTTATTTATTGATTTCGCATGGGCCTCTGCTTCGCCTGAAGACTTTATTGCATCAAATAATGAAGAAATAGCCTTGTCCGTTAATTTTTCTAATTGTTTCGCAGAAGAAGACATTTTTTCTTCTGTCTGTTCAATTGCTCTATTTGTAGCCTTTTCAGCAACTGTATCTGAAATAGAATAATAAATACCAAATAGTGCAATTAAATTTACAATACCAATAATAGCTCCCCATTTAGCAATTTTAGCGTTTAAATATCTCTCAATGGCATACTTTTCTTCCTGTTCTAAATCATACATTTGATTATTCCTTACTTACATTACTATTAGGATAGATGAAATTGACAATGCTTCTACCAGTATTATTAGATAGAAAATTTCTGCATTTGATCGTCTAGAACTTTCTTTTGCCATTTCAATCACAAAACATAAGCAGATAGTAGTTATAGGTCTATTTAAAATAATATAAAAACAAAAACTAATTAAAGATAATAATGAATTCCGTAAACCATTTAATAAATTAAATTCTAAACATTCATTCCAGTCATCGAGTCGCTCATTAAACTTTTTAATTCATTACGTGAAGCTGTTTCGTTAAGGGCTTTTTTAGAGAGGGCGTTTAGGCGATCGAATTCATCAAAAGTCATAGTTAACAATCCCTGTTATTTGTTATGTTAATTATGCGTTAAAAACTGAAAATAACAAATAATGGCTAGAAGCGAGTAAAATGATAGGCGTTATAACCCGTAATACATTACGGTAAAACATTTTTTAAAGGCAGGGTCTATAACCCTTTAGATATAAAGATACCAGGAATAGATGGAAAATACTTTACCCTCGTATCACTATCCAGAGAGATAAAAAAGTCACCTATAGGTGACTTAAATTAAAACGTTAAAATGAAGTAAAATAACATGATCCTGTTTTAGATCTACTTGAGTAATAGCTAGTACTTAACGCCTAATTTATTCTTTTTGCTTATAAATCATCCTACATTTACCTGCTTTATACTTAATAGGTTCACAGGACACCACAACCCAAAATCCTGATTTTTCTAGATGTTCTTTCATCTCTTCTGATCTCTCACACGGAACGACTTTGTCTGGCATACATTAACTCCCGGCTACATTACACACTAAATTTTCATGGGTTTTCAACAATAAACTGTGATCATTGGTCGGATCTATACCGCCAGCAATAGCTTCAGAATATAATTTCATTAACTTCAGTAAATCATCTGCCGATTTAGACGCAGAAAACTGCTTTAAAGAACTCACTAACGTATCGTCTAAATCAGAAAATAGATTTGCCGCTATGCCATTATCAATAACACTTTTCCATTGTTCTTCGCTCAAGTTAAATGCGCATCGAATTATACCTGAATGATTTTTAACCTGTTTTGAAAAGTTTTCATCATAAGATCCTAAAGCACTTTCCGCGCTATTTTTAAAAGCATCTTTGATATATGGCTGAACAGCGAGTAATTTAGCGGCTTCACCTGTTGCAAAATATTGCCCATTTTCAAATTTATTTCCATCAATATTGGTTGTAATGGTTGTATCAATACTGGCAAGCACCGATGAGTATTTATCACTATTACCATCAGCTCCTTTGTGAATAGGAATATAAGAGGCTTCTTTTCTTTTATAGCCTAAGGTAAAGTTAGGAATTGAGTTTGAGAGGCCAAATTTAAAGCCTAGGGAAGTACTTGTACCAAAAATTAACGCTTTGCGACCTCCTACGAGTTCATCGTCAGAGCTTTGTTGATAACCAATAGCATTAGGGTTAATAACTAAAGTTGCTGCTTCACCGGTTGCATAAAGCTGCTTTATGGTTGGGCTTGTTATTTCGCCACTTGTTTTCATCGATGCTACAACTGGTGGTACCGCTCCGTTTTCATAATTTGGTCCAAAGAACCCTTCAACACGGTCATATGCAAAAGACACGGTTCCTGGAGTACTGTCGACATCAATCACTGCTATCGTGGTTTTTGTTACGAAAACAGCACTATCTGTTGTGCTACACCCAGATAAAAAAAGACTAAAGCACAAAGTAAATAAAATATACTTATTACAAAATTCCATCTCAAAACTCCTTTTTACTCTTCATTTTTAATAATAACAGCCACATCATTTTTTAAAATAGTGGTTGTTTCACTATAATATCCAATAGAAATCCCGTTATGTATTGGTGTATCTGAATACATAACCCCTACATTAGTAATTTTTACCTTGTCGCCTGCAACCAAGGTTTGATCTGCGGGTTTTTCAAGTGTCAGACTAACGAACCCAACAATTTTCTGATTACCGTCACTATCTTGGTAGGTTACTGCGCAAGAACTAACAAGGAGGAATAATAAGGGGATTAGCTGCTGGAATTTAATCGGCATACTCTATATTTTCTTACATAAATTAATGGTATCAATAACAGTAGAACAGCAATAACATTTTCGCAACATTTCAACTACACCTATTAGCCGAGATTGAAGGTGTCGCGACTTATAATGATAAATGAAATAGGAAAGTTTAGCAGAACGGCTATTTTGGCTAAATATCGAAAAAATTGGCTCAGATCCGGTATTATTTTTTATAGAATATAAAAACTAACTCAACATCTATTTACTTGATAAATACTTATTAAGTACATGGAGCAAATCAGCTTGTTGAAATGGCTTGTGTATAAAGTCTTCAATATCAAAATCAAGGGCTTTTTCTTTGTCTTCTTTGCCAACACTGGCACTTAAGATGATAATAGGAATACCTTTGAGTTTACCGTTTTGTTTAATAAAATGTGATGCTGTAAATCCATTAATATTAATTTTTTCTTATTACTCTCAAGGTAAGTTAGCGCTTGCTGACCATCTCCAGCCAAAGAACAAATTACTCCTAAAGAGATTAATTTTTTTGGGGCAATAAACTGATTTATTTTATTGTCTTCTACGACGAGAATATTTACACCTTCGTAGCTCGGTTGGGGTGATGCTATCCACCTATCGTTATTTTTTGCTATAGGTTATTCCGACTGAGGTAATTCTAACGTTACAGTAAATGTGCTGCCTTTTCCTGGTTGGCTTATCATGTTTATATCTCCTGCCATCAAAGCGCTTAATTGGTTCACAATTGATAAACCTAAGCCTGTACTACCATATGTTCTTGTGGTGAAAATCTCTGCTTGGGCAAAAGCATTAAAGAGATGTCTTTGCTGATCTTCATTAATACCTATGCCTGTATCTTTGACCGTTAAGGTTAGTACTCTGGTATTTTGTGCAGTATTTTGGCAGCTACCGTCAATACTAATAGTTCCTTGGTTAGTAAATTTAATCGCATTATTGAGTAAGTTTATCAATATTTTTTAAACCTAAAGTCATCACCAGCCACCCATTTTTCAAGTTTGAGGATAAATTTTCATTAATTAAAATTGACTTTTTAAGCGCCTTTTCGTTCAACATTTCGATTACTGATATTGTTTCTATTGCAGGGTTAAACGATCTATTTTCAAGGTTTAACTCACCCGCTTGCATTTTAGATATGTCTAAAACATCGATAACAATATTAAGTAAAATATTTGATGAGTGATTTATTTTAGATAAATAATCAATGGCATTTGTATCGTTTTTTTCACGCCAAGCTATCTCGGCAAAGCCTATAATTGCGTTTAAAGAGGTTCTATATTCATGGCTAAGAATAGATTTTTACTTTATTTGCAATAACGAGTTCAGTATTACTTTTTAATAATTTTATGGTGTTTTTTGCTACTCTTTTAGTAGGGGAGTAATTAAAGTGATGATACCAATAGTACAAACGATAAACATGATGCCAAGGTTGCTCCAATCTATCAGGCCTTGTTCAAACTTCTTCGTACTCGAAAATGATAATTGAGCTATTTTATTGAATGAAATTATCTCCACGCTGCAGCTAAAAACCAGGTAGAGTCATAATTTTTTACTATGAAAAAATATTACTTTTGCCATAACTTAATTAGTAAGTAAAGTTATTTTGATCAAGACTTTGGTGCACACCAACGAGTAAAAGATCTAATTCAAAAACGGCCTCAACGAAGCCTTTTAATAGAACAGTGTTAGTTTGAAACTCTTTTTTGTAAACTGGGTAATAAACAACAACACCGGTAAATTTATCTTTTTGCTGTACTAGCGACAATAGAGGTGTAATAACATGTTTTTTAAGGCTGATGGCTTTATTGGCACTCGCACTTACAGGTGGGTGCGTCGAAACATCTAAACCTACTGCAGATTTATTTGCTTCAAGGGGATCGATAAAAGTAATGGGAAAATATTGACTCTGATTAGGTGAGCGTTGAAACCCTTGCTCGGTAGATTTTTTGATATAGCTTTCAGTAATCCCCTCTTCTGACAGTGCCAACTCAAATGCTTTTCTGCTGTCAGAGCTTATTAACGGTACCCAAGCTAATGCTCTTAGGCTGATGTTTCGTTGTTCTATTGTATTGGTGAAGGCTTTAAACTCTGCCCGTGTAACATTCTCACTTGCTTGGAATCGTCCGCCTAATGCGGTTAAATGATGCTTTATACTCGATTGAATAACATTAACCTGCTCTATAAATGGTTGAGTCAGATTAATAAATTACTGCTCTTTTCTAACTGTTTATTGTAGCTTGATAAAATATAAATCCAGCTAATAGCTCCTAATACAGAAAGGGTTGTTAAAATAGCGGCTGTTTGATGCTTTGCTCTTCTAACATAAACATTCTTCCTAAAAAATAAAATAACCGGGGTTAGAAAGATAATACCGATGAAATCGCCAACCCATTTTGCTGCCCATATATAATAAAGGACTTCTGTGGGAATTTTTAGCCATACCCAACGCGATATCATCACGATAGTACTCGTAACAAATGCTGATAAAGGCCCGGCGAAGATTAAAAACTTAATCATTTCATTAGGGATATGTGTTTTAAGTGGCAAGGTAATAAAACGTAAAACTAATTGCTTACTAATAACTAATTGTAAAACACTTACCAGAGATAAAATAATGATTAAATAGATTGAAAAAGAAGAGTTTTAATTGAGTTGGTAAATACTGACCAACGAGGATAACATCGACCCTATTAAAATGGTGTGCCCATATAAAAAATATAAGCCAAGCATTACACCCGGTACTGGCCAAATGAGACTCGCAACGCCAAAGGTGATGGTAAACAGCGAACCAAATTTTACCAATGAAAAATGAATGCAAAAAGCAATGATTACAAATAATATGTTTTTCACATAAAGTCGCTCATCTAACTTCCCTGAATAATTGAATTATCTCTTTAATAACAATCTGTTCTTAAACTGAACTTTCTTAGATATTGCTATTATCATTAAGGCATCATGGTTGCTTTTATTCTTGATATCAAGAGCAAAAAATACAAAAGAATACAATCTACCCTGCTCCATTTGATTACCCACAATTGCTATAGAATAACTTGATAAGGGTAAATAAATTATAGTTAGAGGTATCACTTTAGCTATTGCTTTGCTCATAAAACGTAAATTACCGCTAAAGCTTTAATTTTACTTTTGCGGTCCTCTTGTCGGATTTACTTCTGACGACTACAATCAGTTGGCACTGAAGTCCGTTTTTATGTTTAAGTCATTACCTCCCCTTGAATAAGTATCTACCTTTAAATTACGTTTCATCGCTCTTAGCGTATAATTAGATAATAAAGTAATTCAATTAGCTAAATTAAAAGCGTCTTTCGGGTCCACACTAAAAACGTTATAATTTTGTGCTCAACATGACACTTACTTATTTATTTATAAGGACAATGATGAAAATGTTCCCCATGACACTATTATGGATAATTATTTTTACTACGGATTTATTTGCTGAGACCATTCGTATCACTAATGGTGAGTGGGAACCATTTCTATCTAATTACAGTTACCAATATGGTCTTAACTCTCATATAGTCACTGAAGCATTTAAGTTGGAAGGTATCGAGGTAGAGTGGGGGTTTTTCCCTTGGAAACGAGCTAATGAATATGCCAAAGAAGCAACAGATTGGGATGCTTCTTGTTGCTGGTGGCCTGACGATGAGACAAAAAAAGAGTTTTTAGTGAGCGACGCTATAACAGAAACGTCTTTTGTTTTTTATCACCTAAAAAGCTATGAGTTTCATTGGCAATCAATGCAAGACTTAAAAGGAATGAAAATAGGAGGTACAACAACGTATGATTATGGCAAAGCGTTTATGGATGCTATTGCTACAGAATACTTTACTGTTGATTTCACCTCAAAAGATGAATTCAATTATAAGAAATTATTGGCTGGGCGCATACAAATATTCCCAAACGATCCTTCTGTTGGTGATGCTCAGATTAGAAACTACCTATCACCTGATGAAGCTAACCTTTTAACTCATAGCCCGAAAGAATTTGGTCGCAGCACACTCCATTTAATTATGAGTAAAGATCATAAGCGCAATCAATATTTTCTTGATAAATTTAATAGTGGTTTAAAAAAACTAAAGGCCAGTGGACGTTTTCAACAGATGTTGGAAGACTTGAAAGCAGGAAAGTATGATAAGAAAAAATTTATTTTTGAAGAATAAGGTGGGTCACCTCATGAGAATAAAAATTGCACCGTCGCAACGCTGTGTTTGCCTACAATCATTCTTTAGCTTGATTTACACCAAACCACTTAGTTTTTAACTTGTCGAGTGTGCCATTTTCAATGATTTTTCGTTTACCCTGACTATAAACTTTGAGCAAATTAGAATGCTGTTCCTTACCTTTCATGGAAACCACGTACTCTGAGCTTGAATCGATAATCGGTGTTTTTATAAATTCCCCTTCCCAACCTTCTTCTTTCAAAACATAATCCCAGGTGTCTTTGTAACCAATAAAACCATTTATATGTCCCTTTTGAAGCATTTGAAAGCCACTTGATATATTGCCTATTTGATATTTAATAACATCGCTAAGCGCATTCCAATTTTTTCCATAATTGAAGCCTCGTTTTTCGCCAATTATTTTTTCACTTAATGAATTAAAACCCTTCCATTTGATAGAAGCATTTTTGTGTGAGTAAATGACATAATCAACGGTATTAATGGGTTCCCTTGAATAATTATACTTTTTTAATCTTTCATCTGATTTACTCATAGGAAAGAGTAGTTCTGCATGACCAAATTCAAGAATTTTTATGGCTCTATTCCAAGGAACGATCGTATATTTGATTGCATAGCCCATAGCATGGAAACTCTCTTGAAAAACCTCCCAACTGAAGCCCTTAACTAGATCTGTATTCTTTTGAGTAGAGGTAACTCCTTTAACTGCTTTGTTACCGTCAACAAAAACATAAGGGCCGTAATCGACCAAACTTACCACAGACACAACTTTATCTAAGCGAACCGTTAATTGAACATTGGCGCTCACCACACAGGAAACTATTAATAGCATAGCTGTAAATATTCGTTTAAATCTCATCTGGAATTTCCCTTCACTTGAGAGACCTAACTCCTCGTTAATAACACAATATTTTTAACAAAAAAATTTGAGGGTAGAAGTAATACTTAGACCATAAATGTTTATTAATAAAGTGGGAAGGGTAAAAATATACAGCGATATAAAGATTCATATGGCGGTTAATTACTCGTATTCTTTGGCGATATGTCCAATCAAAAAATGACGAGTAATGTTATAAAGTAAACGCTGAAAAGCACTTACAACTACTTTTCCTTAGCATGGTTAAGCAATTAACCATTCAAGCATATTACATCATTAAAACCTCTGTGTTAGACTGATAAAAAATCATCCCATTAATGCAAGTACCTACGCCATAATGAATGCAGAAGAATTACTAAGCCAAGCAAAAGAGTCCTGCAAAAAGCGTGGCGCACGATTTACGTTGGCTCGCGAGCAAGTATTTAAACTATTAACTAGACATAGCGGTGCTGTTGGCGCTTATGATCTTCTTGATGAGCTAAAGTTGATTGACCCCGCAGCAAAACCTGCCACTATCTACCGCGCCCTAGACTTCCTTAACAAACAAGGATTTGTCCACAAAATAGAGTCTCTCAACTCTTTTGTTATGTGCCATCACTTTAGTGAATGTAATCATCCTGTACAGTTATTAATTTGTGACACTTGCGGGCATGTTGAAGAGATTCAATCCTCTAATTTAGACCTTGCTTTACGTTCAATGGCAGATGCAACAGGCTTTACGATTAGCCATCAAATTGTTGAAGCTCACGGCGCCTGCCAAACCTGCAGTTAAAGTAACTTTATCGAATTGTAATTAATACTTTACCCTCGCCCATTGGACCTATATATCGAGCGATTGGTCGCATAAAAACGACTTCCCCCCTTAACTTTTTGAGCCTATTCATGTTATAAATATGCGGTTAAGCGTGTATACATTATAATAATACTCAGGAAGCCTATGAAACATTCAATCAAATCAGCATTGCTTTGCTTATTTGTTGCTGCCAGTAGTGGTAGTGCGATAGCAAAGAATACGGTCGATACCGATAAATTTCGACAATTAGAAGAAATCTTACCAACACCCAATACTTACAGAACAGCATCAGGTGCGCCGGGACATCAATACTGGCAACAACAAGTTGATTACAAAATTAACATTCAACTTGATGATAAAACGCAAACATTAAAGGGTAGCGAAACAATTAGCTACACCAATAACTCTCCAGATACTTTAAAGTACTTATGGATACAGCTTGATCAAAATCGCTTAAAGCGCGACTCAGACAATCGCTTAACAAGCACTGCGCCTAATAAAAAAGTAACTTACAACGGCTTGCGTGGCGCCATTGAGTCAACTGAATTTGACGGTGGTAATAAAATCACCGCGGTTACCGCGTCAAACGGTAGCGCACTTGACTACACGATTAATGGCACGATGATGCGCATTGATTTACCTAAAGCATTAAAATCAGGTGACGATGTTGAATTCAACATCAGCTGGAACTACAACCTACACGAACAAAAAGTGCTGGGTGGCCGTTCAGGTTACGAATACTTTAAAGAAGACGACAACTACTTGTATGAACTTGCAGGCTGGTTTCCTCGTGCAGCAGCATACTATGACGTTATGGGCTGGCAAAACAAACAGTTTTTAGGTAACGGTGAGTTCACTTTAGAATTTGGTGACTACGACGTTAAAATTACGGTACCTGCTGACCATATTGTTGCCGCTACTGGTGAATTACAAAATGAAAGTAAAGTCTTAACAAAGACACAACAAAAACGCTTAATAAAAGCTAAAAAAGCGAAAAAGCCTGTCTTAATTGTTACGGTTGAAGAGGCACTTGAAAACGAAAAGTCTCGTTCAACAAAAACAAAAACCTGGCATTTTAAAGCGAAAAATGTGCGTGATTTTGCTTTCGCTTCAAGCCGTAAATTTATTTGGGACGCTCAAGGTTATAAAGAAGGCGGTACCGATACCATGGCGATGTCTTTTTACCCTAATGAAGGTAATCCATTATGGGAAAAGTACTCGACTGAAGCGATTATCCACACTATGCAGCAGTATAATAAATACACTTTTGCTTACCCATACCCTGTGTCAATTTCAGTAAATGGTCCTGTTGGCGGCATGGAATACCCGATGATAACGTTCAACGGCCCTCGCCCTACACTTGATAAAAAGACCGGTGAAAAAACTTACTCTCGCAGCACTAAATACGGCTTAGTGGGTGTTATTATCCATGAAGTAGGTCATAACTACTTCCCAATGATCGTTAACTCAGACGAACGTCAGTGGACTTGGATGGATGAAGGTTTAAACACTTTCCTACAGTTTTTAGCACAACAAGCATGGGAAGAAGGTTATCCTTCACGACGTGGACATGCTGCTGATATTACTAACTACATGAAAAGCACGAACCAGGTCCCCATTATGACTAACTCTGAATCAATTCTTCAGTTTGGTAATAATGCCTACGGTAAGCCTGCAACAGCATTAAATATTTTACGTGAAACGGTAATGGGCCGCGAATTATTTGATTTTGCCTTTAAAGAATATGCACAACGTTGGATGTTTAAACGCCCAACACCTTCAGACTTTTTCCGTACGATGGAAGATGCCTCAGCTATTGACCTAGATTGGTTCTGGCGCGGTTGGTTTTACACAACAGATCATGTTGACATCGCTTTAGGTAATATTCATTTATACCGTCCTAATAGCCAAAACCCTGATACAGAAGCGGCTTGGAAACGGGCATTAGAAAGTGAAAAACCAACTTTTATTAGTGACCTGCGCGATAAAGGTCAATGGCTTAGAACGACTGACAAGCCTGAATTGTTAGACTTTTATAATGAAAATGACAAATTTACGGCAACCAATAAAGCACGTAATACCTACAACAGCGCAAATAAAAAGTTAAAGCAATGGGAAAAAGACCTACTTGTTGATGAAAGAAATTTCTACATCGTTGATTTTGAAAATAAGGGTGGCTTGGTCATGCCTATTATTGTGCACTTAACTTTTGCAGATAAAACAACAGAACAAGTACATATTCCTGCAGAAATCTGGCGTAAAAATAGCAGTAATGTTTCTAAATTATTCATTACTGATAAAGAAATTACCGCGATTGCCATTGATCCAAACTGGGAAACAGCTGATGTAGATGTTAATAATAACTATTGGCCAGCACGCCCTATTAAATCAAGCTTTGAGTTATACAAACGTAAGAAAAAAGATATGATGCGTGACTACAATGTAAAATTAAAGTCTGCAGATGATGAGAAAGAAGACAAGGAAGAAGAAGATAAATAATGATAAAAATTTCATTATTTAAAAGCTTTATTTTTTGTTTATTGTGTGGGGTTGCGCTTTCCAGTGCAGCCCACCGCTACTTCTTTGGATTAACTGACTTGTCAGTTAATCCAAGAACCCATAATATAGAAGTGATTCATCAACTAACGGCTCACGACATCGAAAACGCCATTGCTGAACAGCAGCAAATACACTTTTCACCCGAGCACGCAGCATACGAACAGATGATCCAAAACTATGTCGAAGCGCACTTCAAACTTATTGACGTTCAAGATAATAAGTATCACGAAATAAAACTTAATTGGATTGGTTTAGAAATAACTAAAGGTAACGTTTATATTTACCAAGAAGCTAATTTTGAAAAATTTTTATCGGGATTAGTGGTAAAAAATGATTTACTCGTCGATACTTACGTTCAACAGATAAATACTGTAAATTACAAAGACGAAACGATTATTGGCAGTTTAACTTTTTCGAAATCCGTTAAAACGGCGAAAATTGCGATAATAAAAAACAATAACTAGTAGGAACGATTTATATTTGCTAAATTAACATGCAAAATCAATTTACTAGTATAACTAAGCCCTTGGGAAACATTCATGAATGTAGAGTTTATCAACCCTTTCTTATCTTCAATGCTCAATGTAATGTCTACTATGGCACAAATGGAATTAGTACCAGAAAAACCTCGTTTGAAAAAAAATGAAGTTGCTATGGGTGATGTTTCAGGTTTAATTGGCATGGTGAGCACGCAAACTAAAGGTTCACTATCCATTACTTTTGAAGGAAAGTTGGCACTTGCGACCATGAAAAAAATGGTGGGTGAAGGTCCTGACGAAATTAATGAAGAAATTACTGATTTAGTCGGTGAAATTACTAATATGGTTACCGGTGGCGCTAAGCGCATGCTTAGTGAAAAAGGTTTTGAGTTTGACATGGCAACGCCTATGGTTGTTTCTGGCAAAGATCATACCATTAACCATAAAGCTGACGGTCCTATTATTATTATTCCGTTAAATTCTGAATTTGGTAAAGCTTTCATTGAGTTTAGTTTCGACAAATAATAATGTAGTTATTTTCAACGCCTTTAATCTAAAGACCCAAACCTCGTTTAGTCATAAACGAGGTTTTTTATTTTTATACGCTATAACACTATTTAGCGCGTAACAATTTAGCGGTAGTGACCATATTAGCTAAAGCTAATTCTCTTTCCAGCCACCTTCTCGTTTTCAAGCCACAATCTGGATTTATCCATAAACGCTCTTTAGGAATTTATTGTTGCGTCTGCTCAGCTAACTTAGTCATCCACGCAAAGCTAGGCACATTAGGTGAATGAATATCATAAACTCCGGGGCCTAAATCATTGGGGTAGTCTTGTTGCTCAAATGTATTGAGTAATTGCATATTTGAACGAGATGTTTCTATAGTAAGTACATCCGCATCTAATTTGATAATTGCCGCCATTATTTCATTAAACTCTGAATAACACATATGACTGTGAATCTGTGTTTCAGCTTTAACATTAGCCGCGGTTGCCCAGTGTAAATACTCTTGCCATTGGCTGTTCTTTAACGGCATTGCTTCACGTATTGCGGGTTCATCTATTTGAATAATCGCTGCGCCATTTTCTTCAAGTTCCTTGACTTCATCAGCAATCGCTAGCGCTATTTGCAGAGTGACCTCTTTGCGTGAAATATCGTCACGTACAAATGACCAAGAAAGGATAGTAATAGCTCCCGTGAGCATCGCTTTTACAAGCTTCATGGTTAAAGACTGTACGTATTTTATCCACTCTAAGGTCATTGGCTGCTTTCGGCTTACATCACCAAAAATAATTGCTGGTTTTACACAATGGGACCCATAACTTTGCACCCAGCCAAATTGACTAAACACGACACCATTAAGTTGCTCACCAAAATATTCAACCATATCGTTACGTTCAGCTTCACCATGAACCAGCACATCGAGATCTAACGTCTCTTACTTCGCAATTGTCTGTCTGATCTCTTTCTTAATAAGCCACTGATATTCAACTTCAGAAATGACGTTATTACGCCATTGACCACGTATTTTGCGAATATCACCTGTTTGTGGAAATGAACCTATCGTTGTGGTCGGATAGTGAGGCAAATTTAATTTTTTTGTTGGACTGCTTTTCGATCGGTAAATGACTGAGAGCGATAAACGGCATTAGTATCAATATTTTCAGTACGCTTTCTCACCATTAAATTTTCAACAGCGGGTGAGTTTATTTTTTGTTGGTGGCTAGCAGAGTAATTTGAAATATCGTCAATATTTCCTGATTGAAACGCTACTTTTAATAATGAAAATGCCTGACATTTTTGTTTCGCAAAGGCTAACCAAGACTTTACCCCATCATCAAGTTTGAGTTCTTGGTCTAAATCTACGGAGCAATGCACTAAAGAACAAGAGGGTGCAAGCCATAAGCGTTCAGCTAAAAGATCAGCAATATCTTTATATTTTTGATAGTTTGCCAATAAATTATTTTTCCAAATATTTCGACGCCCAATGATATCACCCAGTGATCAGGTAATTCGTTAATAATATGTTTAACCGACGTTGGCTCTGCAATGGTGTCAATATCTAAACCATCAACATTAAATTGCTTTATTTCACTAATAACATGATCGATTGATGAAAAATAAGTAGCAAGTAAAATCTTTTATGAGGCATTTTCTAGAGTTTTATAAGAGTCTTTAAAAGCGACTACCCATTCAGAAGAAAGCTCTAGCCCTAAAATAGGCTCATCAATCTGTCACCATTCAACATTGGTTGCTGTTAGTTGTTTAAAAATAACTTGATAAGTCTTAATAAGTTTTGGGAGATACTGTAGTTTTTTATCAGCATCGCCAGCACTTAAGTACAAATAGGTTAAAGGGCGTATGAGCACTGGTTTAATAGCAGTTCCCAACGCTTTGGCTTCGACAGTCTGTGCTAAAAGCCCTGTTAAATCGACGTTAAACTCAGTATTTTCATCAAGTTCAGGAGTGATATAATGATAATTGGTGTCAAACCACTTAGTCATGTCACTGGCTGAACAATCACAACCACTAGGAGCTTTACCCCGAGCGATTCTAAACTCAGTATCGATCATATCATCACTTCCTTGAAAACGTTGCGGAATTGAGCCTAATATCATGGTTGTATTAAGCATTTGATCATAATATGCAAAGTCGCCAACAGGTAAAATATCGATTCCAGATTTTTGTTGAACTAACCAATTACTTTTTCTTTGTTGCTTACATGATTCAATAAAACTTTCTTTGGTTAAACGCCCTGCCCAGTAGTTTTCTAATAAGAATTTTAACTGCCTTTTTACGCCAATTCGCGGAAAACCTAAATTATGAATTTGTCATATTATCTCCATGATATATTAATATTTACATCAATCACAAAAGGCGTCTAGATGGCTATATAGTTACAATTATTGAATATGATGTACTTAACAAGCGCATAAATTTCAACAAGGAGATGAAGAAAACTCATGAGCTTTGAATTAAAACAGCTAAAATCAATTTTGGCTCTGGAAGCCGGTGGTAATATGCGTAAAGCAGCTTATCAACTGTGTTTGAGCCAATCGGCACTCTCTCATCAATTTAGAGAATTAGAGCACAGGGTCGGTGGAGAATTATTTATTCGAAATTCAGTACCACTAATTTTTACTCAAAAAGGCCAAGTATTGTTGAGCTTAGCTAAAAAAATATTGCCACAGGTAAGCAAGGCTCATCAGCAATTAATGCAGAAAAATATGACTCATCACAACATAGTTATCGATATACAATGCCATGCTTGCTTTCAATGGTTATTACCGATAATCCAAAAGACCAGTAATACCTTTCATTATTATGAGTTTGAGTTTGAGTTTGGTAATAGCTCTTTTTTGTCGAATCATCAATCACAAGCAGGTTTGCTATTTAGTGATGATGAAAATAATAATACTTATAACGCGACACAAAAAATAGGCAGCGTTGAATTACTCGCTATTTTACCTAAGCATCATGCATTAACACAAAGAAAGTTTATTGATGCTGAAGACTTTGCTTTGCAGACGTTACTCACTTACCCCGTTGAAAAGGATCGACTTGATATTTTCAATTTATTGTTACGACCAAAGCATGTACAACCAGCTCAGATAAAACAAGTGGATAATAGTCATGTGATTTTACAAATGGTGGCAGCAAATATGGGGATTGCTATATTACCTAATTGGTTGGTTACCAGCATGGCTGGTTCAATCGTTAGTCGACGTTAAACTACTAACAAAAAAAGGAATAACAAAAATACTCTATCTTCATTACGACAGCAATAATATCGGAAAAAAATGACTAAGCATTCGATTACCGGATATAAGAGATGCCTTTACTGCACTGACAAGGTAATGTGTACTCGGCGAGTAATATTACATAAAAGCTCATAAGGAATCGTTGTCGCACATTTGGCTATTTCAGCGACCGATAATTGCTCTCCCCATAACGTCACCACATCACCGACTTGCTCTTGTGAATTAATCCCTAAATCAATCGTTATCATGTCCATTGATACACGTCCTACTAAGGGCACCCTGCGCCCATTAACCAGCACAGGGGTGCCATTTTGGGCATGCCGCGGATAACCATCGCCATAGCCAATAGCAACAACACCAATAATGGTTTTTTCTTCACTTTTCCATGCGTAGCCATAACCAACAGACTCTCCCGCAGCTAATTCTCGTATAGCAATCAAGCTTGATTTCAATGTCATGACAGGTTGGAGGTCGCAGCTTTTATGCTTATTAATCAATGCGCTTGCTGAGATACCCTTTGCTGTGTTTTCAAGTGGCAAAGGAGAAACCCCGTAAAGCAATAGTCCTGGGCGGATCCATTGATAGTGGCTCATTGGCCATGCAAAAATACCCGCAGAATTTGCTAATGTTCGCTCTTCATCACAGCCCATTGTGACCTTTTCAAAGAGTGATATTTGCTCACTCGTCGCTTTACTACTTTTATCATCCGCACAACCTAAATGACTCATCAGTACCATGTTCTCTTGGACGTTTTCTGAGCCTAATAGTTGCTGATAAAAATGCGTAAATTCTTCAGGGTTAATACCTAATCGATGCATACCCGTATCGATTTTTAACCAGACTTTCAAGGGAGATGCTAGCTTTGCCAATAAAAGGGCATCAAGTTGTTGACGGTTATGAATAACCGTTTGTAAATTATTTTCCGCAAGTATGGTTAAGTCTTTTGCATTAAAGAAACCTTCTAGCAACACAATCGGCTGAGTGATACCTGAAGCTCGAAGTGCCAACGCTTCATCAATTCTTGCCACCGCAATGGCGTCAGCAGTCATCGAAGAGTCTCCGTACTCATTTATCATACCTTGATCAGAAAATAATGCGTGAGCAATACGTTCTAAGCCATGGCCATAAGCATTTGCTTTTAGCACCGCCAGCACTTTTGATCTCGGTGCTAGCGACTTAAGTTGCGCTAAATTATATTTTAGCGCTGATAAATTAATGATTGCTGTTGCTGTTGTTAGCGCCATTAATCTTCATCTAAAACATGCGGACCCGCATAATTGTCAAAGCGTGAAAATTGCCCTTGGAAAGTTAGTGGCACACGACCAATTGGGCCATTACGTTGTTTACCAATGATTATTTCTGCCATACCTTTAAATTCAGAATCATCATGATAAACTTCATCACGATAAATAAACATGATCAAATCAGCATCTTGCTCAATAGAGCCCGACTCACGAAGATCCGAGTTAATAGGACGTTTATCTGAACGTTGCTCCAAACTACGGTTAAGCTGAGAAAGCGCAACAACTGGTACTTGCAATTCTTTTGCTAATGCTTTTAATGACCGTGATATTTCTGCTATTTCTAGCGTTCGGTTATCAGCAAACTGTGGTGCACGCATTAACTGTAAATAATCAATCATTATCATACTTATACCACCATGATCACGAGCAATACGACGTGCACGAGAGCGAACGTCAGTAGGTGTTAAACCAGCGGCGTCATCAATAAACATTTTACCTTTATCAATAAGTAAACCCATCGTTGATGACAAGCGCGCCCAATCTTCATCACCTAATTGTCCCGTACGAATTTTGGTTTGATCAATACGACCTAAAGAGGCAAGCATCCTCATCATCAATTGTTCTGCGGGCATTTCTAAACTGAAAATCAATGCAGGTTTATCTTCTGTCATCGCCGCATTTTCTGCAATGTTCATCGCGAATGTGGTTTTCCCCATTGAAGGACGTGCAGCAACAATAATGAGGTCTGATTTTTGGAAACCAGCCGTCATTTTATCTAAATCAGAAAAGCCACTAGAAACACCAGTAACACCATTATTAGGCGCAGAACAAAGCTGCTCAATACGATCAACCGTTTTTTCTAAAACCGAGGTAATGTTTTCTGGTCCCTCTGATTTATTAGCGCGCTGCTCAGCAATAGCGAATATTTTAGTTTCAGCAAAATCAAGAAGTTCTGCACTCGCACGTCCTTGAGGATCATAACCCGCTTCAGCAATTTCATTCGCTACACTGATCATTTCACGTGTAACAGCACGCTCTCGCACAATATCCGCATAAGCAGTAATGTTAGCAGCACTAGGCGTATTCCTCATCATTTCTGCGAGGTAAGCAAAACCACCAGCGTCTTCGAGTCGTTGCTCGTTTTCTAGTGCTTCAGATAAGGTAATTAAATCAACAGGGTTGCCTAATTCAATTAACGCAGCAATGGTTTCAAAAGTGATACGATGCGAACGACTGTAAAAATCTTGGGCAACAACACGTTCACCGACACGGTCCCAAGTCTCGTTATCAAGCAGTAAACCACCCAGTACAGATTGTTCAGCCTCAAGTGAATGAGGCGGAACTTTTAAAGCATTCATCTGACTATCTTGAGAATACTTCTTATCTTTAAAAAATTTATTTGGCTTGCGCTCTGCCATTTATATACCCTAAAACACTATCGCAAATGCGAGATTAAAACTTTTCGTAGGTTAGCAGAATTTCCTTTGAAACAGAATAAAAAAACGAGCTAGCATCGTCCCTAACTCGTTCTATTTTAAATGCCTGAACAATAAAGATTAATGGCTAACATTAATCACACCACTTACTGTACTTGCACGTACATTGGCATTAGCACTACCAGTTTCAAATTGTAATGTTGAACTTGGGCCATACTTAGCTTTATTGGCTTTTTGACCGGTAACTTTATTAATAATATCACCGCTAGCACTTGTAGATAAACGAAAACTTGCGTTCACATTTTTCTGGAGTTTTAAGGCTAAGCCACCGCTAATACTCGACATTTTTACCTCTCCCCCATCGTTTAACGATAAACTTCCTGAAAAATCACCACTGATATTTGAAACCGTTAGTTCGTCAACCTCGTTCAGTGAGATTTTAATATCACCACTGACATTCTCGATCTCCACTTCTTTTGCTGTTGATTGTGAATCAATTTCGCCACTGATCACACGCAAACTCAAGCGTCCGCTAGATTGACGATCTTTAATATTGCCACTAACCGTCGACAAACTTACTTTACCAGATAATTTTTTGCTGTCGATATCGCCACTCACTGAAATTAATTCAATGCGTTCGCTTAAATTAATTGCGTTAACGTTACCACTGACTGTTTTTCCTTCTGCACTGGCATGTAAATTTTCAAAGCTAATATCACTCGAAATACCATCAAAGCTGACACGAATGTTTTTTGGCATGTGTATCGTTAGTATCGAACCTTTATGGTGGCCCCAAAAGTTATTGTTATGCTTTTCAAGCTCAACTTTAATTTTTACACTTGAACCTTGCTGCTTAAACAGTAAACCTTCTGCTTCATCTTCCAACTCTCCTTTAACCGCAATGATATTTTTGTCCCAACCAATAACGGTAACCTTGCCGCGCAAATTTTCGATATTAACACTACTCACATCCCTTAGCGTTAATGACTTATCTATCTGCTCACCAGCAAAACTTGAACAAGCCACAGAAAATAACATCATCGGAATAACTTTTTGTAAAATACTCATAACTACCTCTATATATTACTACTTTTAAATACTTTGCCATTTAGGACTGTACAATTGACTCAATAAGTCGAGCTCTTTTTTTTGTGTCCAGCGTAATAAGTTCAGTAAATCATTATTACTAGGATCTTCGGTTAACGCTTTTTCAATGGTTGTCTGAGCAGAGCTAAGCTTACTTAATTCTTCTTGAATTTCTTTGGGTAACTCCGACACTTTTGGCTGACCAAAACTCACCAACATAGTTTGTTTTGTTTGTTTAAAGTTTTCTTGCATAGCCATAACTAAGTTCAATGGAGAATGATCTTGTTTCGCTAAATTTACTGATTTATCTGCAAGTTGTGGGGAAAAAGAAAACCAAGTAACCAATACTGCTACAACGAGTGATGCTGCCCATGCTGTCGAGATGAAAGCTGCTTTTTTAGGTGAATCAAATGACAGTTTATCTTGTTGCTTTGTCTGAATAGCACGTTCAATACCTGCCCATAAATCGCGTTGCGGTGTCATTTCATCAGGTAATTCAGCCACGGTTTTTTGCAAATCTTGCTCTGACAATAATTTACTCATATCTCGACCCACTCTCTTAATAAACTTTTTGCTCTATGGTATTGTGCTTTACTTGTGCCTACTGCCATATCTAACATTTTTGCAATTTCTTCATGACGATAACCCTCAACAGCGAACAGAACAAATACTAATCGTGCCCTTTCTGGCAGCCTTGCTATTTGTGTATCTAATGCAGTTAACTCAATCGTATCTTCCATTTCTACGGCCACATCTTGAATGGTTTGATCTTCAATACTGAAAATACGTTGCAACCAGTTTTTATGCTTACGTAAATGCCCAAGTACAATGTTGCTCGTTACACTGTGTAGCCAAGTGGAAAATTTACTGTCGCCACGAAAATTAGATATTTTTTGCCAAAGTTGCACAAATACTTCTTGGCAAACATCTTCTGCGCTGTCTTTATCCGCCAGCATACGCCAGCAAATGGCATAAACTTTTCTATGATACTTTTGATAAAGTTGATAGAAAGCTTGCTGATCACCTTGTTGCGCTCGGCATATTATAGCTTGCTCTTCCGCTATTTCAGGCGAAGTAGTTAGCTGACTATCAGTCCAACTTTTAATGTTAATAACTTTCGGATTATCCAAAGGTTAACTCTCAGTAATAGTGTTGTTATAAGGTAAGATACGTGATCTAAGAAAAGGGTTTAAATAAAAGATAAATAAATTTATCTTTTATTTGCGATTACATGAACACATAGTTGTATTCTTAGGAGGTAAACTTGAATTTCAGACATAAAAAAAGCGTCTTAAGACGCTTTTTTATACATTTTGATTTTAGCGTAATATTACTTGCTGCTAAGAGCACCAAAACGTTTGTTGAATTTATCAACACGACCACCGGTCTCAGCAGCTTTCTGCTTACCAGTGTAAAATGGGTGACAAGCTGAACATACGTCTAAGTGAATATCTTTTTTCGCTGTAGAACGCGTTACGATGATGTTACCGCAAGAACATGTTGCTTTGAACTCAACGTAATTAGGATGAATACCGTCTTTCATAGAAACCTCTGTATAAGGCCGTATCGCCACTTAGTCAGTCATTATTGCTGCTAAGCACCATACGAGTTAAAAATAATGGAGGCGAATTTTAAATCATCACCACATGCTTAGCAATAGCCTAAGGATACTAATTGCTAAAAAATGAACAATTAATCAATAACGGGGATTAAAGTGGAACTTTGTACAAAATCGCACTTGGCATCTTAACAACAAGTCGGCAGAATAAGCGTAATTATAGTCAAAAAAGTGTTCTCTATGCAGGTGAGTTATATTCAAGTCGCTATTCCTGTTCCCATGCGTCAGTTATTTACTTATATCGTTCCTGCAACCATCAATGGTGAAGATATTCAAACAGGCGCACGTGTAATCGTCCCTTTTGGTCACCGTCAAGTCATTGGTATCATCATAAGTACCAGCACAACATCTGATATTGAAGACAAAAAACTTAAATCCATTATTAGTTTAGTGAATGACAATTTTCACCTTCCCCCTACTTTATTAAAATTTTTATTGCGCTGTGCCGATTATTATCATCATCCTGTTGGCGATGTATTACAACTTGCTCTGCCAGTTTTACTTCGACAAGTTGAACAGCCTACTATTGATTTAGCCACTACATGGCATAGCCAACAATTTGAACAGGTAAATGAAGAAACAGTTACGCTTGAGAAAATTACCAAGCGAGCACCCAAACAAGCTGAACTCTATGCTTTAATCAACACTCATCAGGGACTCACTTGGGCAGAAATTCGTACCTTAGGCTTTACAAAAGCGCAATTGAACACCCTTGAAAAGAAACAGCTCATTGAGGAAAAAGAACAAAAATCTGAATGTTTTGTTTATCACGACGATGCTTTAGCCGAAGATGAAAAATTAACATTAACCGTTGAACAAGCCGTTATTGTTTCAGCGGTGAAAGCATCTTTTGATCAATTTTCTTGTCATCTGGTTGATGGCATAACAGGAAGTGGTAAAACTGAAGTTTATTTACAAGCCATGGAAAAAACCTTAGCGGCAAATAAACAAGTTCTTGTACTCGTGCCTGAAATTGGCTTAACACCACAAATGCTCAGTCGCTTTGAACAGCGCTTTAATTTACCTATTTGTTTACACCATTCTGGGCTAAATGACAAAGAACGCTTACAAACCTGGCTCGCCGCACAGCGGGGTACCGCAGCAATAATCATTGGTACACGTTCAGCGGTTTTCTCTCCACTACATCACTTAGGCTTAATTATTGTCGATGAAGAGCACGATGGCTCTTTTAAACAACAAGACAGTTTTCGTTATCAAGCACGCGACATTGCTATTTTACGAGCGGGTCAGTTAAATATTCCTATTGTGCTAGGTAGTGCCACCCCCAGTTTAGAGACATTACAAAATGCGCTATCCGGTAAGTACCAATATCATCAATTAACCAAAAGACCGGGCCAAAGTACGCAATCTAAAATAACGCTTATTAATGTTGCACAACAGCAAATGGAACATGGTTTATCCGGCACCTTAAAAAAAGCGATTGGAACGACCCTTAAGCGTGGCGAGCAAGCATTAATATTTCTCAACCGTCGAGGCTATGCTCCTGCCATAAATTGCCAAGAATGTCATTGGATAGCAGATTGTCAGCGTTGTAATAAGCCTTATACCTTGCACCAAGGGCAAAAATTACTCATTTGTCATCACTGTAGTAGCCAGAAACGCATTCCTTATCAATGCCCAAGTTGTGGAAGTGTACGTATTAAACCTATGGGACAAGGTACAGAGCAATTAGAAGAACGTATCGGTGAACTATTCGAGAACTACAGTACGGTAAGAATTGATCGCGACAGCACTCGTAAAAAAGGAGAACTGGCAAAATTATTACAAGAGGTCAGCGATAAAAAACATCAGTTACTTATTGGCACGCAAATGCTAGCAAAAGGACATCATTTTCCAGATGTGACACTCGTTGCTGTTTTAGACGTTGATGGTGCTTTATTTAGCTTTGATTTTCGTGCTGCTGAGCACATGGCACAGCTGTTAGTACAAGTTGCAGGTCGTGCAGGCCGCGAAAGTAAACCAGGCCGGGTATTAGTACAAACCAATTTCCCAGATCATCCACTGTTACAAGATCTAGTGAATAACGGTTATCCTCATTTTGCCAAATATGCATTAACAGAGCGCAAACAAGCATTATTACCGCCGTTTAGCTATCAAGCCCTTTTTCGCGCTGAAGCTAATTACCCCTCTTACCCTGAAAAATTTTTGAGCGCATTAACAGACGTTACTTTTGATGGTTGTCAGTTCGCAGGCCCAGTGCCTGCTGCAATGGAGAAAAAAGCAGGAAAATATCGTTACCATTTAATTGTACAAGCTAAGTCACGTAAACAGCTTCACTTTGCCGTTTATCGACTCATTCATACTATTGCTCAAAATGAATGGCAAAAAAAAGTGCGCTGGACAGTGGATATTGATCCCCTTGATTTAAGCTGGTAATTACCTGCTGATCCCATTCACCAACGAGGTAGCTAAGTAGCGTACTTTGAATGGCAATGGCGAGATATTGCACTCTATTACAATTTTCTATTTAAACTAGTGTTATTTCTTTACCAGTTGGTTAGAATTAGTTGATGTTTACCGGTATATTATTATTTAATGGCTCATCAAGATTACGTTTCCCGCGCTCAAAATAAAAAGAAAAGTCCTTATAAAAGTAAAGTGGCTCCTAAACCAACGTTCACTGTAAAATTTAAACTTGTCTTGTTGCTCGCTATTTTATTGATTGGTGGCTTTAGTTACGGTTTATGGGCGATAAAAGATAAAAAACCATCAACTTCTCCTGTAAAAGTAGTCAAAGAAGACACACGCGTTGTCAAAGAAAAAGCATTACCTGCGCCACCTAAAGAGATATGGGCTTATGTGGACAATCTCCAAAGTAAAGAGGTTGAAGTGGGTAAGTATGAAGTTAAAGACAAAGGTCCCTATAAAATGCAATGTGCTTCATTTAGAACAATGAAACAAGCAGAGATATTAAAAGCAACGATTGCCTTTACTGGCTTAACGTCTCAAATAAGTGAATCAAAAGGCAAGAACGGTATTTATTACAAAGTATTCTTAGGCCCTTATGAGCGAAAACGTGAAGCAGAAAAAGATAAACATAAGTTAAAAAGCAATAATGTAAATGGTTGTCAAATCTGGTTTTGGAAATAAAACGAAACAGATTAATGAGCGATAAATTAGTTCGATTGACATAATAGCCACATTTATCTAGTTCCCTCCTTGAAAAAGTCATAATGAGCCTTATCTATTCTCCATAGATGTAAATAAATATTTGAGGTTAATTGTGACGACTATTGTATGCGTAAGACGTAATGGCAAAGTAGCTATTGGTGGTGATGGACAAGTTTCACTTGGAAATACCGTAATGAAAGGCAACGCTCGTAAAGTTCGCCGTTTGTATAATGGTAAAGTACTTGCTGGTTTTGCTGGTGGTACTGCTGATGCTTTTACTTTGTTTGAGCGATTTGAGAGTAAGCTTGAACAGCATCAAGGACACTTAACGAAAGCCGCGGTGGAACTTGCTAAAGATTGGCGAAGTGATCGCGCATTACGAAAGTTAGAAGCCTTACTTGCTGTTGCCGACGAAACAGCTTCATTAATTATCACGGGTAATGGTGATGTTGTACAACCAGAGCACGATTTAATTGCTATTGGTAGTGGCGGGAATTTTGCTCAATCAGCAGCCACAGCGTTATTACAAAACACCGAACTAAGCGCTAAAGAAATTGTTGAGAAGTCATTAACAATCGCTGGTGACATTTGTGTATTCACCAATCATCAGCATACGATTGACGAGCTATAAGGCTCCCTCTTGCTTAGTAAAATATAAAACAAGTAACAATGCTTAAGGAATTATCATGTCGAATATGACACCTCGTGAAATAGTCAGTGAATTAGACAGCCACATTATTGGTCAAAGTGACGCCAAACGTGCTGTTGCCATCGCCTTAAGAAATCGCTGGCGCAGAATGCAGTTAAACGAAGAATTACGTAATGAAGTTACCCCTAAAAATATTTTAATGATTGGCCCAACAGGTGTTGGTAAAACAGAAATCGCTCGTCGTTTAGCCAAGCTTGCCAACGCTCCTTTCATTAAAGTTGAAGCAACTAAATTTACCGAAGTAGGTTATGTAGGTAAAGAAGTTGAAACGATTATTCGCGATTTAGCGGATATGGCAATAAAGATGACCAAAGAGCAGGAAATGACTCGCGTAAAACATATCGCGGAAGAAGCGGCTGAAGAAAGAATTTTAGATATATTACTGCCACCACCACGTGACGGATTTGGAGCGGAAGGCGCTACTGACAATAGTAGTACTCGCCAAGCTTTTCGTAAGAAGTTTCGTGAAGGTCAACTGGACGACAAAGAAATAGAATTAGATTTAGCCGCCAGCCAAATGGGCGTTGAAATTATGGCACCTCCTGGCATGGAAGAAATGACTTCGCAGTTACAAAACATGTTTCAAGGGATGTCTAATGAAAAAACAAGTAAGCGTAAATTAAAAATTAAAGATGCTTTCAAAGCTTTGCAAGAAGAAGAAGCCGCAAAAATTGTTAACAATGAAGATATTAAAGAAAAAGCTATTTATGCTGTAGAACAAAATGGCATCGTCTTTATCGATGAAATTGACAAAATTTGTAAACGTGGCGATAGCACAGGCCCCGATGTTTCTCGCGAAGGTGTTCAACGAGATTTATTGCCACTTATTGAAGGCTCAACGGTAAGCACTAAACATGGTATGATTAAAACTGATCATATTTTATTTATTGCTTCTGGCGCCTTTCAAATGTCAAAACCATCTGATTTAATTCCTGAATTGCAAGGTCGATTACCGATTCGTGTTGAACTAAAACCGCTAACAACCCATGATTTTGTTAGAATTTTAACCGAACCCAATGCATCATTAACAGAACAATATATCGCTTTATTGGCAACAGAAGGCGTGCACGTTTCATTTAGTGAAGATGGCATTCAAGCTATCGCAAGTGCGGCATGGCAAGTCAATGAAAGTACTGAAAATATTGGTGCTAGGCGCTTACATACGATGATGGAACGTTTGATTGAAGACTTATCATTTAATGCGGACAAGCGCGCTGGCGAAACAATTACTATTGATGCAAAGTATGTAGACTCTACTATTTCTGAACTCGTTAAAAATGAAGATTTAAGCCGTTTTATCCTATAGAAAATAAAGAGTAGGAGGTTATTCTTCTACTCTTATGCCCTACCAAATAAGATGTATGCTTAAAAGTACTTTAAAAAGATACGCGCCTATAATCAAACCCATTATGAACGAGGGAATTAATGAATATCATTCAGTTTACGCTTAATCGTCAGCAAAAAAAACTGACCCTTAATTTTGATAGTAATCATCAGCTTAGTTTCGACTTTGAATACCTAAGAGTATTCTCTCCAAGCGAAGCCAAGCCTAAAAGTGGTGCTAAAACACCAGAAGTTTTTCATAAAAAAGAGGTACAATTAACACGTATTGAACCACTGGGTAAATATGGCCATCGCTTAGTATTTGATGATAAACATAGTGCCATTTTTACTGATCAAACATTCAAAATATTGTTCGAAGATTATAACGTTAACTGGCAAGACTATTGTGAAAGCTTAACCGGTAACCAGAATAGAGAAACATCGATTAACTTTGTTGAAGTGAAATAAACTATTTTATATCTGTTGCCAACCGTATGCTCTTTCCGTGGGCATTATTAATTGTAACAGATATAAATAGATAATTTTTTAGGGGCATTTTCTCTCGATAATACAAAACGCTATATATTCAAGAGAAAATGATAGTCTTAAACTTTAAACTGACTCACCTCTTTGTTTAACACAGCCGCCTGCTGAGATAACTCTTCACTCATTTGTGCATTTTGATTAGATATTTGACCCGCTTGCTCCGCAACATCTCTTATTTCAACAACATGTTTATTAACTTCCGAGGCAACCGTACTTTGCTCTTGAATGGCGGAAGCAATAGCGGTATTCATTTCCATTATTGTTGAAACATCTTGTGTTATTTCTTCTAACATTTTACCGGCTGAACTTGCTTGGTCAGCACTATCTTTCCCTTGCGTTCGACAAATAGCCATGTGTGAAACAATTTCTTTCGTTCGTCCTTGTAACGAACTAATGATTGTTTCAATTTCTTGAGTAGAGTCTTGTGTACGGCTTGCTAATGTTCTAACTTCGTCCGCAACGACAGCAAATCCTCGCCCTTGTTCACCCGCCCTTGCCGCTTCAATAGCCGCATTTAACGCGAGTAAGTTTGTTTGCTCAGCTATACCGCGAATAACATCTAATACAGAGCCTATGGTGTCGCTATCTTTAGCTAGCTCTTGAACTATGTTTTCTGATTCTCTTAATTTTTCAGAAAGCTGATCAATCTTTGCGATTGTTTGTGTTACGCCTTCTTTACCAATAATTGCATTGTTATTGGTCGCTTCAGCTTTACTCGCTGCAGCATTAGTATTATTAGCAATTTCGTCAACTGTAGCCACCATTTCAGTCACTGCTGTTGCAACCATATCAGTTTGTTGAATTTGTGAGTCAACGCCAGAATTAGCAAAATGAATATTTTTTGATAAACTATCAGTTGCCTCGTGCACACTATCAACCGACAGATTCACTGCGGTGATTAAGTTTCTAAACTTACCAAGCATATCATTAAAGCTATTGGCCATTTCCCCAACTTCATCATCGCTATTTATTAATACGCTCAGCGATAAATCTTGAGTCTCTGAAACTCGCTTCATTGTCTCGTTTAGCTGATTGATGCCTGATAGAATGCTACGACTAACAAATAGCGCAAAACCGAATGCAATAATTAAGACAACAAAAAAGACACTATAAGCGACTAAATCAACAAACTTGGAGTGTGCTACAACTTCATTTTTACTCAGTGTTACAAGTTTATCCAAAATATCATCAACTTGATGAACTACCTTGCGCATATCACCTTTAATACCTTCTTTAGCAGTTAAGCCAAGTCGTTTTTGACCCGCGACAAAATCTTTAAAAGCTTGTTGATATGATGATAAATTTTTTATTATTTGTACTTTTAGATCCGCTGATAATTCACTTGAGTCAATATCTTCGACAAAAGTATCTGCCGTATTATTCCAGCGAACGACATATTTATCATCAAGGCGCAACATAAAGTCTTTTTCATTACGTCTTAATTTCAGCATATTAGTCAGCAGTTTGTAATCATTATTACCGATTGATTCTTCAATAACATGAACCGAAGCTCTTAACAGCCCGTACAAACCGTCTTTTGGGGATAATCCTATTTCTTTTTGTGCGTCAACTAACGCGGTAAAAAGCTCTTGATAGTCACTGACTATTGAGTGCAGCTGATCTAATTCAGAAAGATCTCTGCCAATACTTTTATAAGTACTATCAAGTACCATTATATCTTTTACAAGCCCGTTATATTGTTGACTAAATTTCTCAAAGTATTTTAGTTCTTTCCTTGCTAAAAAATCCTTTTCATTGCGGCGTAGTTGTAGAATGTCAGTTTCGATATTGCCAATTTCTCGAGCAATTTTAATATCACTCCCCAAAGAAGACATCGCAAAGTTAAGTAAGCCCAACATAAACAGCATAGATAAAACCAAAATTCCGGTGTTAGCAATAAGTTTGTGCTTGATTAGCATAAAGAAGTTCCTAGAAAAATTAATTAATAATTTTGAGTATAGTTAGGTTAAATAAATTAGTAACCATTTATCTAACCTTTTTATAAATAATTA
The DNA here is from genome assembly GCF_014076915.1 of Colwellia sp. MB02u-14. Classification (NCBI taxonomy): domain Bacteria; kingdom Pseudomonadati; phylum Pseudomonadota; class Gammaproteobacteria; order Alteromonadales; family Colwelliaceae; genus Colwellia; species Colwellia sp. MB02u-14. Next base: position 33,263 of record NZ_JACGUX010000066.1, on the reverse strand, counting down.
TGTGAGGTGTTATATACGGGTAAAATATTTTTTCAATTCATTTTCAGGTATAGGTTTACTGATATAATATCCTTGTACAGCATCACAACCAATATTACGTAATAAACGTAATTGCTCTTCAGTTTCAACACCTTCAGCTAAAACACGCTTACCTAGCCCGTGAGAAAGCTCGACCATCGACTTAACAATGGTTAAGTCTGAGTCATTACTCGCCACTTCTTCAATAAAGCTTCTATCAATTTTAATTTTGTCTATAGGTAATTTACGCAAATAGGCCAGCGAGGAATACCCGGTACCAAAGTCATCAATTGAAACGTTTATCCCCATATTCTGCAAAATAAAAATGGTATTCATCGCTGTTGCTATTTCTGTCATAACAACATTTTCTGTTATCTCTAAATCTAAACATCGAGGAGTAATTTGATACTTAAAAAGTAGTGCTTGAATATTTTCAATTAATTGGGGATCTTGAAATTCCACCGCGGTAATATTAACCGCAATGGTCACTCGCCGATGATACGATTTTTGCAAACGTGCTATCGATTGACATGCACACTCAAGCACATAACTATCAAGGTCGCTCAGCATGTTAAGAGATTCTATATCAGGTAAGAAACTTCCTGGTTGTAACAATCCTCGCTCTGGGTGTTGCCAACGAACAAGCGCTTCGAAACCTTCTATTCTATTATTTAACAAGTTCAATTGAGGCTGAAAATATAAAACAAATTCATTCTTTTCAAATCCATCACGAATTTCTTTTTCCATCGCCAGCAACCTTCGACCATGTGATTGCATACCCGATTTATATTTAACCGTTGCTATATTTTGGCTTTCGGCTTGTGCTAGTGCTAAATTTGCTTTTTGTAATAAGTCTTCTGCTAGTTTGGCATCCTGCGGATATAGGCAGTAGCCTACTGAACATTGTAATAACACTTTATGTTGTTTGATAAAATACGGGCGATTTATTAACCCATGTAAATGTTCTATTGCAGCACTTTGCTGTTGTTGATCAACATTATTAGTAACAAAAACAAACGAATCACCACTTAAACGCCCAATCACTTTTGGCAAAAATATACTTCCATCTAACCGATTGGCTATTTCACCTAAAATTGCATCGCCAACTTTAAGACCATAAGTATCATTTACAAACTTAAAGCGTTTAATATCTAATAAGAAAACCGCTAAATTTTGTTGATTACTTTTAGCTTCCTCTATGATGAAAGGTAGTTTTTCCATGACTTGCTGCCGATTTAGTGCCCCCGTCAATGAATCGTGCTTACCCAAATATTGGGCCTTATTCATCGCTGAAATAGCAATACTTCGCTCGGCACCTTGCATCCAAATAAGCATCGAAAAAGCTAAGAGGGTAAAAGCGCCCATATCAAAATAAACGAGCACTTCAGCTAATGGTCGAAACCAATACTCGTTAATCAACATAATAGAAAGAAAGGAAAATAAGACATACCTTAAGCCCATAACAAGACTATAGATGATAAAAATATACGCTGAAAAATATTTTTTTGGAGAGTTATAGAGATAAAAACCAGCTAAAAGTAAACTACAACCCATCAAAAATGCGGGTAAGCTTTCTCGCAAGTAGAAGCGGTTGTAAACTTCATTTTCATTAAAGCCATAAAGTAAGGTTGCTGTTATAGCAAGGCAGGTACTCAGTATAAAAGTGGCACACGTAATTTTTTTTGAAAGGATTTTTTTCGAAACGGCGCTATAAATACCGAGTAAAAGTGCAGTTAAATGGAAGTAGAGGCTGAGTTGAATAAAGCACTTAAGAATAATTTTTTCTAAAGCGACATCACTTACATCAGTAATTTGGGTTTCGATAGCCAACAATAATTGATGAACACTTAAGGAGCATAAACTCAGCATCCAGTATTTTACATAATGCCGCCCTAATCCACGATAATAGATCAACAACAGTGTAGCCAATAATCCAAAAACTATAGCTTCAACAGAAAATAATAAACTGTGGTAAAAGTTTTTTTCACCCATCATGCTATATTCTCTATTAAGTTATTAGAATCTATTAAGTTATTAGAATCTATTAAATATTCTTTTTTAAAGCAATACAAGTCAGTCACTATCATTATTTACTTTTTAGCTGTTATTTTACAACAAAATATATTTAAAAGAACGGTTGTACCTAAAAGACATCAAGCTATACTAAGTTTTCAATCATATAAATTAAGAGAAAAACCATGGAATACAATACCTCAGAGCTTTGTAATATTTATGCCGACTTAATTGATGTTGTTGATCCTATCTTTTGTAATTTTGGTGGCCGTAGCTCTTTTGGTGGTCAAGTTGTTACCATAAAGTGCTTTGAAAATAATGGCTTAATCCAACAAACTTTAGCAACAAATGGCCGTGGAAAAGTACTAGTTATTGATGGCGGCGGCTCGACCCGCAGAGCACTGATTGATTTTACACTAGCAGAAACCGCTACTGAGAATGCTTGGGAAGGCATTATCTGTTATGGCAGTGTACGTGACGTTGATGCCATCGAAGAGCTCGACTTAGGTATTCAAGCCTTAGTCTCTATTCCTGTCGGTGCTAGCGATCAAGATATTGGCGAAAGTGACTTAGCAATTAACTTTGCGAGCGTGACATTTTTACCTGAGGATCACCTTTATGCTGACAATACCGGTATTATTTTATCGCCTGAGCCATTAGATATTGAATAATGGCCCGCTATTACGCCAAATACATGAACCAGAGCCCAATATTGACATTGGGCTCAGTTACTTGATTCACTCTCAGGGTATTGTTCTAACCAACGCTTGATCCATATCTCAATTTCATCGAAAATAACTCCTCGACTTAAGTGTCGACCTTGCGCATGTTCTCCTCCCATAGTGATAAATTCCTGTTCAGCATGACTATTATTAATGGAAGTACCAACAAGGGGTAACTGCATTGCACGTGTTAAGTTAATCAATGCATTTATAATCGCTTTATCTGAGCCACCAGTTTCAATATGCTTGTGACTATCACTTAAGAGATCACAATTAATTTTTATTTGATAAATACTCAATTTTCGTAAATATCGTAATGACTCATAGCTACCAGAAAAATCACCTATGGCTACCTTGATATCTAAAGACCTAAGCTGATCAATAATCGCTTTTACCCTTTGGCTAGCAGATAAAATTAACGCTTCTTTAAACTCGACAATTAAATACTTTTTTTCAACATTATACTTTTTTGCCTGTAAAATAATATAGTCAATCAGGGCTGGCTCTAGGAGCTCTTTACTTGCCAGCGAAATGGTTACTGGTTTTTTAAACCCTATTTTTTTCAACTGAACAATAGTCTTACATGCTTCAACAATCATTTGTTTTGATAACTGATAAATATCGCCGCTGTGTTCTGCAATATCAACAAACTGATCCAACGTCCAAGGCGTAACACTATCGTGGTACCAATGTACTTCCATTTGAAAACCCAACACTTTCCTATTTGCTAAGGCGACTTGAGGTTGCATATACCAATATAATTTTTCATTGGCTACATCTTGCTTTAATCGCTCCATACGTTGCAGCTGCTGATCAGTGTAAAGCGTACTATTATGATCAAAATAGCTGATAAGTTGTTGCGTCTGTTCTGAAACGAGCAAAGCGTCTTCGGCAAATGAAATGACCTCACTCAAATTATGGCTATACTGTCCAATGTAAGCTACACCAAAGGCTAACTCAAAATTAAGGGAAAAACTTTTAAAGCTCATCGCAGTGGGCACAGCTGCAGTCAGCTCACGGCAAAGCTGCTCAACTTTAGTGTTGTCTGGGTAATTATCTGCACTTAAATCGAGCACAACCAAAAAATGCAACCCTTGCAGTCGAGCTATTTTTATTGGCGACTGTTCATCTGAAAAGTTAACCAACAAGTTATTTTCAGCGACTTTTTTCTGTAAGCAATATGCTAACTGTAATAATAAGATATCAGAATTATGGCGCCCTAAAACGGTATTAACCGCTTGAAAATTTATAGGTTTAAATACTATAGTGACAAACTGGCTCTTCGATTTTTGCTTAACAATGCGGTCAAGCTGCTCAAGTGCTTGCTGGTAAGAGGGTAAATTTGTCGCTGGGTCTAATGAGTGTGAGGTCGATATTTTACCAGTTGTTTCATCGATGCCAGTAAGTTCTTTGCGAATGGCTTCTACCAAAAACCAACAACCATTAATTAAAGCGGCTAAGTAAGAAATAATAATAGCTGACACCAGCCATGTCATATTAATAAGAGCATTTAGCCAAGCGAACACAATGAGCACAAAACTAAGGTGAATCAGCCACTGTATCGTTAACCTTAAGCTGCTAGAATCTTGTATCTTTTTTGCTGAAATAACAGCCATTCCTGCAGATAAAAGCACTATAACACTGGCAGCCAGCCATGCTAAATAGCCATTAATACTGGGAAAAAACCATAAACAAAAAACAAAAGATATCGCGGTTGCCACAACAATAAAATTGATCAAATAATTAACTTTTTCAGTCGGTGCTGAATATGTACTTCGTAACCAAAAATATAGCACTGAAGAGAACACCATAGCCGATGAAAGTATCAGTTCACTTTGATAGCTTTTCGCATAAGCTAATGCATAAAGCATTAATAAAACACTGAAAGAAATTAAAAGTGGATAACAAACACGAATATTCTTAAGGGGTTTAACTAAGGCGATAATCAAGATCACAGGGAACGTTAATCCTAGAACAAAGGCAATATTAAATTCGGTGAAAGAAAAAGTGGCGGCTTGCGCAGTACTGGAAAATAAAAATAAACTCACCGCGGAAAGCAACACTTCAGGTATTGAAAAGTACCTAAAACTAAAATATTTCATATATAACCTTTACGTAATGACAAAAGACTTATCACGCACCTCTTCAATTTATAATTTACATTGACTCTAGGCTAATGCGGTATATTGAAGTGCAAAGATACATATACCATGACTAAACAACAGAGTGAATTTTGTATCCTGCCTTTTATTAATAGACTAACGGTGGAACCATAAGCGTCTTCATTATTTGCCTATGAATTTAAGTTAAATAACCTTATGTCCAGCAACGAATAATTCATCAAGTGGGTTAACACCAAATTGATAACAAAGCTCAGCGGGTTGTTCTATATTCCACATAGCGATATCTGCATCAAAATCCACAGCTAATTGTCCTTTTTTATTTGATAGCCCAAGTGCTTTTGCGCCATGGCAAGTAACACCTGCTAGTGCTTCTGTGGGAGTTAATCGAAAGAAGGTACATGCCATATTAAGCATCAGTTGAATATTATGAATGGGTGATGAACCAGGGTTTGCATCGGTCGCTATGGCCATCGGCACTTCATGCTTTCTTAATAAATCCATTGGAGGTAATTGTGTTTCACGTAAAAAGTAGAAAGCGCCAGGTAATAGTACAGCGGTCATATCTGCATTTTTCATGGCTTTAATACCGGCTTCATCTAAAAATTCGATATGATCAGATGAAAGTGCATTATATTTTGCCGCCAAGGCTGTCCCCCCTAAATTTGACAACTGTTCCGCGTGTACTTTTATCGGTAGTTGATGTTTTTGAGCTGCAGCAAAAACACGTTCAGTTTGCTCTAAACTAAAACCAATGCCTTCACAAAAAACATCAACCGCATCAGCTAAGCTTTCTTTGACTATGAGTGGGATCATTTCATTACACACTAAGTCAATATATTCATCAGGCTTTTCTTTATATTCAATAGGTAATGCATGTGCACCAAGGAAAGTACGCTTTATAGTAACCGGCAGTTTTTCAGCTAACTGCCCAGCCACTTTAAGCATTTTAATTTCGTTCATCGTATCTAGACCATAACCAGATTTAATTTCAATACTGGTCACACCTTGTTGATGTAATGTTGTTAATCGAGGTAATGCGCTGGCTAATAACTGACTTTCACTGGCTTTTCGGGTTGCTGATACGGTTGAGATTATGCCTCCGCCGGCATTAGCAATTTCTTGATAACTTTTACCTTGTAACCGCATCTCAAATTCATTGGCACGGTTACCGCCGTAAACTAAATGAGTATGACAATCAACTAAGCCAGGTGTTAACCACTTACCTTTTCCATCAATAGTTTGTACTGATTTTTCATTATATTTGGGTAAATCAGTTTTCTCACCTAACCAAGCAATTTTACCTTCACTTATGGCTAAAGCTCCATTTTTTATAGCACCATAGCTATTAGCACCATCGGTCATGGTCGCTAGATTTACATTAATGAAAAGAGTTTGCCAAGCAGAGGAATTAATCGTCATATAAGATCCAAAAATTGATTTTAACGCTAGGCTTATAACCAGCATTTATATCGAAAGATGGCGGTACCATAAGCATAGTGTCTGATTACTGATAACGCCACTTTACGTGATAGATAATAGACAAGCAAGCTTGTATATACAACCATTGACTTTAACAACAAGAAGTGAGATTGTATATACAAGTTATAGCATCAAGACTCTTAATGGTCTTGTGAACAAGAACCTAGCGAATTAACATGACTCAAGTAAAAACAGCCAAGTTTACCGTAATAAAACAGCATATTTGCCAAAAGATTGAATCTGGCGAATGGAAACAACATGCCAAAGTGCCTTCTGAAAATGAATTAGCTGAACAGTTTTCTGTCAGTCGCATGACTGCTCGTCGCGCATTACAAGAACTTACCGAGCAAGGTTTACTTATTCGTTCACAAGGGTCCGGTACTTTTGTCGCTACCTTTAAGTCACAGTCTTCATTATTAAAAATTCGTAATATCGCAGATGAAATTCAAGAACGTGGTCATATCCACCATGCGAAACAGCTTACCTTAAAAGCCGTTTCTGTTAACGAGGAAATCGCTATTTTACTTAACTTAAAAGCTAATTCAATCACTAGTGAGTCAGTATTTTATTCTGAAGTGCTGCATTTTGAAAATAACCAACCTATTCAGTTAGAGCAACGCTATGTAAATAGTAAATTAGTCCCTGATTATTTATCACAAAATTTTGCCAAAATTACGCCTCATGAGTATTTATCAAGCGAAGCCCCATTAACAGAAGCAACACACGAAATTGAAGCTGTTTTAGCTGAAAACGAAATCTGTCAGTTACTGACAATAGAACCACAAATCCCATGTTTACAGGTTAAACGACGCACTTGGTCAAGCCAAGGTGTGGTCAGTTTAGCTATTTTAACGGCACCTGGTAATAAATACCGTTTAGGCAGCCACTTAACTTTTTAATTTCGGAGCATTAAGATGACATTTAAATACGGTGTTGATCGCCTGAACCTTGATATTGTAAACGGTATTGCAGATGGCAGTATTCAAGCTGAACTTTGCCAAGAAGCTATAGATAAAATCAACATAAGCCGCCAAAGAGTAGAGAAAATGGCTGCGTCAGATAAAGCGACATATGGTATCAATACGGGCTTTGGCCCGTTATGTGATACTCAAATCTCACCTGAAGATACTAATTTATTACAAAAGAACCTACTTATTACCCACGCCGTAGGTGTCGGTAAACCCATTGAAAAAGCAATTTCAAAGCTAATGTTAATCACTAAGGTACATGCATTAAGTCAAGGTTTCTCAGGTATTCGTCTGGAAGTTGTAGAACGTATGTTAGCGTTTCTCGAACTCGATTTAATCCCCGTTGTACCAGAACAAGGTTCTGTAGGCGCATCAGGTGATTTAGCACCACTGTCCCATTTATTTTTACCGCTTTTGGGCGAAGGTGAATTTTGGCAAAGTGAAGAGGATCAAAACGACGAAATAGTACCTGCTGCATCACTTCTGCGTGCTAATGGTTTAGACGTTATGGACCTGCAAGCGAAAGAAGGCTTGGCGTTAATTAACGGCACGCAATTTATATTATCTCATGGCATCACAGCGTTAACTAAAATGCGTTATTTATTAGACCTAGCTGATATGACGGGTGCAATGAGTATCGAAGGGATGCAAGGCAGCGAATCTCCCTTTAGAGATGAGTTACATCAAACGCGTGCATTTAAAGGAAACCTTGTTGTTGCAGCGCGTATGAGAAGTTTTTTTAAAGATTCCCAAAACATGGCTGCACATGAAGGATGTGAACGTGTACAAGACCCTTATTCATTAAGATGTATTCCACAAGTACATGGCGCATCACGTAATGCGTATTATCATTTAGAAGAGTTAGTTGAAATTGAGATGAACTCTGTCACTGATAACCCCATTGTTATCAGTAGCGAAGAAGCGATTTCAGGTGGTAACTTCCATGGCCAGCCACTAGCTATGGTTCTTGACTATGCGTCCATTGCTGCTTCAGAATTGGGCAATATTTCAGACCGCCGTTGTTACCTCTTATTAGAAGGTATTCATGGTTTACCAAGATTGTTGACCTCCGCAGGTGGTTTAAATTCAGGCATGATGATCCCGCAATATACAACAGCAGCATTGGTAACAGAAAATAAATCGCTTTGTTTCCCACCATCGGCTGATAGTGTACCGACCTCTATGGGTCAGGAAGATCATGTCTCTATGGGGAGTATTTCGGGTAGACAATTAAATCAAATATTAGGTAATTTAGAAAAAATATTGGCTATCGAGTTAATGTATGCCGCACAAGCTATAGAATTTAGACGCCCTAATAAGTGCTCTGATATCATTGAGAAAAATCATCAAGTGATCAGATCAAAGGTTGCTAAACTCGAAGAAGATAGACTTTTAAAACCTGACATTGATGCCATGATCAGATTAGTACAATTACAAGTGTTTACCGTTAAATAAGGGCTACTTCTATGACAACAACGATGAATTTTAAAGAAGAAATAATGCAAGGTATCCCAAGCCAATTGCCACAAGCAAAAGCTTATCCTGCAAATGCAAATCGGGCACCTAAACGTAAAGATATACTATCACCTGACGAAAAGCAGCTGGCGTTAAGAAATGCGTTGCGTTACTTCCCTAAAGAATGGCATCAAGAATTAGCGACTGAGTTTGCTCAAGAGCTAAAAGATTTTGGCCGTATCTATATGTATAGGTTCAAGCCAAGCTATGCTTTGAAAGCACGTTCGGTTTCTGACTATCCCGCTAAATGTACTCAAGCAGCAGCAATCATGTTAATGGTTGAAAACAACCTAGATCCTGCTGTTGCACAGCATCCTGAGGAATTAATTACTTATGGTGGCAATGGGGCAGTTTTTCAAAACTGGGCGCAATATTTGTTGTCGATGAAGTATTTAAGTGAAATGGAAAGTGACCAAACGTTGCATCTTTATTCCGGCCACCCTATGGGCTTATTTCCGTCTTCAACAGAAGCGCCACGTGTTGTTGTAACCAATGGCATGATGATCCCTAATTACTCGAAACCTGATGACTGGGAAAAATTCAATGCTTTAGGTGTAACGCAATACGGGCAAATGACAGCGGGTTCTTTCATGTATATTGGGCCACAAGGCATTGTACATGGCACCACTATTACGGTAATGAATGCGTTTCGTAAGGTACTAGACAAAGGCGAAACATCTCAAGGAAAAGTATTCCTAACAGCTGGCTTAGGTGGCATGAGTGGTGCACAACCTAAAGCAGGCAATATTGCTAATTGTGTTACTGTTTGTGCTGAAGTGAATGCAAATGCCGCCACTAAACGTCATCAGCAAGGTTGGGTTGACGAGCTAATTGATAACATGGATGAACTTGTTGCCCGTGTGAAAGAAGCACAAACCAATGAAGAAGTGGTATCAATTGCCTATATAGGTAATATCGTTGATGTTTGGGAAAGTTTCTATGAAAAAGAAATTTTCATTCACTTGGGTTCAGATCAAACGTCATTGCATAACCCTTGGTCAGGCGGTTATTACCCGGTAGACATTAGTTATGAAGAATCTAATCGATTAATTCGAGAAGAGCCTGAAGTGTTTAAAGTTAAAGTACAAGAAACACTTAGACGCCATGCTGCCGCCGTAAATAAGCATACCGCTAAAGGTACTTATTTCTTCGATTATGGCAATGCTTTCTTACTCGAAGCGTCACGCGCCGGTGGTGATGTTATGGCGGAAAATGGCATTGACTTTAAATATCCATCATATGTTCAAGACATATTAGGCCCCATGTGTTTTGACTATGGTTTTGGACCCTTTCGCTGGGTATGTGCTTCGGGTAAACCGGAAGATTTAGATAAAACGGATGCTATTGCAGCAAGCGTTCTTGAAAGAATAATGCAAGAGTCGCCTGAAGAGATTCAGCAACAAATGCAAGACAACATTACTTGGATTAAAGAGGCGAAACAAAATAAGTTAGTCGTTGGCTCGCAAGCTCGAATTCTTTATGCTGACGCGCAAGGCAGAATCGAAATTGCGAAAGCCTTTAATGATGCAATTAATAAGGATGAAATTGGCCCCATAGTTTTAGGCCGTGACCATCATGATGTAAGTGGCACCGATTCGCCGTATCGTGAAACGTCTAATATTTATGATGGCAGTCGTTTTACCGCTGATATGGCAATACACAATGTTATTGGTGACAGCTTTCGTGGTGCTACTTGGGTTTCTATCCATAATGGTGGCGGTGTTGGTTGGGGTGAAGTAATTAACGGTGGTTTTGGTCTGTTACTTGATGGCAGTGAAGATGCTGAACGTAAACTAAAATCTATGCTGCTGTTTGATGTTAACAATGGTATTGCAAGACGGAGCTGGGCGCGAAATGCAGAAGCAAATTTTGCTATAAAACGCGAAATGGCAAGAACACCTAAGCTTAAAGTAACTTTAGCTAACCTAGTTGATGACGATATCTTAAATAACTTATCTCTGTAAGGTGCCAATGCTTCATTAAACAATACGTTTATTGTTAAAATATTTTAAAGCCGAGTTTACCCTCGGCATTTGATTTATTAGCAACTAGATACTTTATCTTTACTAGCCTGTCATAAAGGTGGTGTTATAATGACGTAAGGCTTTTCTCGCTAATATTAACGTTATTCTTCATGTTCCTTAACGAAATATAAAGTAAATACTTTTGGGATCTCATTTGCGCACTAGTCAATTACACAAGCTCAGTACTAATTTATCCCCAGAGCGCGTTAAATATTTTGTAAAGACAATGGCTGGTCAGAGGAGCTTTTAGTGAAAGTACCCAGCTTAGAGCTTACGTACTATTTACCGTACGGAAAAAGATGACAATAGCTTAGTGAAAAAAAATTAGCGCTATGGCGGTGAATATACTCATCGTCTTATACGCAGCGATTATAGCTGAAAGTATTTTCCGCCCATTAGCAACAAAATTAGAAAGCAGATAATTACAGACTAACGCTAGCTAATCTATTGCCCCTGAAATACTCCAACAACAAGCTTGACATAATATGTCGCATTTGCTAATTTTAGATTAACAAAGTAGATCATATATTTTACTTAATTATAATCATGTAACAACAGTATCTATATTTATTTAACCTGTTAATCTAATGATCTATTAATGACAAGGAGTTAGCGGTGGAGTACATTCTTTTCTTTGAAACCTGGATCGTTTTAGCCATTTTATTTGCTTGCGCTGAAATTTTTGTTCCGGGTGGCATACTATTAAATTTGGGCATCGCTTCATTGTTAGTCGCAATTGGCGTACAACAACAACTACTCGATACATGGACATTAACCTTAACGACTTGGTTTATACTGGCTTCATTTCTACTATTTGTGCTTTATTTTGTCACCGATCGTTTTTTTAGTAGTGAATATACAGTCGATAATATTTATGAAGAATTAGACATTTATGGCAGAGAAGTCACTGTCTTAGAAAAAATTGGCCCAGGCACACATGCTGGGCGCGTAGAGTTTCAAGGCACAACATGGACAGCACTGGGCGATGGTTCAGAGCTAAGCAAAGGTAGCCACGCCACAATCGTTTGTAAAGAAAATATCTCTCTCGTTGTTGAACCAATAAAGTAACAACAGCAAAAAACCTAAAATGATAACTAAAATATAGGAACAACCTATGCTAGCCACACTCACCTTTATATTTCTTGGATTACTCTTTATTGTCGTAAAACTTGTACTTATTGTGCCGATGAAAGAAGTTTGTATTATCGAACGTTTAGGTAAATTTCGCGCAATAATGAGACCAGGATTACACTTTCTTATTCCTTTTATTGACCGCGTTGCTTATCGCCATGAGACAAGAGAACAAGTCTTAGACATTCCGTCACAAAGCTGTATCTCGCGCGATAACATACAAATTGAAGTTGACGGTTTAGTTTACATCCAAGTAATGGACGGCGCAAAAGCAAGCTACGGTATAGAAGATTATCGCCGTGCCTGTGTCAATTTAGCGCAAACCACTATGCGTAGTGAAATAGGTAAATTGAAACTGGGTCAAACGTTTTCAGAACGAGACACTCTTAACGAAACCATTGTCCGTGAAATAGACAAAGCGTCAGATCCTTGGGGCATAAAAATGTTGCGTTACGAAGTAAGAAATATCACCCCTTCTGCAAATGTTATTCATACCCTTGAAAAGCAAATGGAAGCCGAGCGAAGAAAGCGTGCAGAAATCACCTTAGCAGAAGCTGATAAAGAGTCGACGATCAATTTGTCTGAAGGAGAGCGTCAAGAGGCGATTAATATTTCAGAAGGCGATAAGCAGCGACAAATAAATGAAGCACACGGTTTCGCAAAAGAAATTGAAATATTAACACAAGCAACCGCTGAGGGTATGAATATGATCGCAAAAGCATCAATGACCCCAGGGGGCGATAAAGCAATAAAAATGCGCTTACTTGAGCAATTTATCAAGCAAACAGGCTCTATATTAAAAACGGCAGATGTTTCGATTATGCCAGCTGAAATGGCCAAGTTAGAAGGTTTCTTCGAAGGCATGGACAAAGTAACGCAAACTGTTCAAGGAGCGAAATAATGATAGAACAAACAATAAGTAATATTGGCGCTGACAGTAATCTTGATATCGTGATACTCGCTATTTGGGGCGCTATATTTATCTTTTTAGCTTATAAGTTTGTACAAGCTATTTGCTTAGTACCAACAAAATCTGCCTATGTGGTTGAACGTTTAGGGAAATACCGTTGCACATTAGAAGCCGGGTTTCATATTTTATTGCCATTTATTGACCGTGTTGCTTTTATTCAAGACTTAAAAGAAGAAACAATCGACGTACCACCACAAGAATGTTTTTCAAAAGATGAAGTCAATGTTGAAGTTGATGGCGTAATTTACATTGAAGTTATCGACTCATTGAAAGCAAGTTACGGGATCACTGATTATCGTTTTGCAGCAATGCAATTAGCACAAACTACCACGCGTTCTGTTATTGGTACTTTGGATTTAGACCGTACTTTTGAAGAGCGAGATATTATCAGCGCAAAAGTGGTAGAAGTCTTAGATAAAGCAGGTGAAAGCTGGGGAATACGAGTACATCGCTATGAGATAAAAAATATTACCCCACCTGATACCGTTAAAAATGCCATGGAGTTACAGGTAAATGCAGAACGTGAACGTCGTGCAATTTTAGCAAAAAGTTTGGGAGACAAAGCTAGCCGTATTAACCGCTCTGAAGGCTTAATGACTGAGATGATAAATATCTCAGAAGGCGAAAAGCAACGTCGTATTAATTCAGCAGAAGGTAAAGCAGCACAAATAATAGCTATCGCTCAGGCAACTGGAGATTCCATCACTAAAATCGCTATTGCTATTGAACAACCGGGCGGGCAACAAGCACTTGATTTACAATTAACTGAACAGTATCTCCAACAAATGCAAGGTCTTAGCCAGGCAAACAGGAAAGTTATTCTACCGGCGAACTTGCTTGACTTTAACCAGTGGTTATCAATATCTGGTATTAAATAAGTTAAAGGTGTAAAAATCACAAGAAAAAAAAGTAATAAAACACGTAGTGAAGGAATCTTTTAGCTACGTGTATTTTTTTGATAAAATAGTACAATATTTTGGCTTAAAAGAGGAAAAAGCCAATTAACGCCAACATAACAGCCGAACCAAAAACAAATACATTATTGCCCAAAGTTAATTTTTTTTCTGCTAAACGTAGCCGTATTTTAATTATCGCGATATAAAAAAGTGTTGCGGTTAAAGCTGTAACAAAATGAGTCAGTAAGGTATTAATTTCGCTATTATTTTGCCATAAAAACACAATGCCCCGCTTATTAACAAAGAACAGATTTAAAAGCGAAATATGAAACCATAGAACAAAAAACAACTGAGTCGTTTTGTTTTTCAACCAATCTTTAAACATCCTACAGCCTTACTACTGACTTATATAACCAAACAATTAAATCATCATGAGTGAACTGATAATTAAAGCGATAACGAAGCTTTGCATCATCAATGCGTTTACCAAAACGCATTGATGATGCAAACGAGAACTCTGGTGCAGGTAAGTTTAAGGCGTTAGCGGCCGCACGATAATAATGTTGTTTACTGGTTTCAGTCGCACTTACCGCATTATAAGTACCGCGAATGTCTTCATTAGCGATAATCTCCATAAGTACACCTACCGCATCATCTTGATGAATTAGATTAATAAAAGACTGAGGCTCAGCAAGCACCTTCTTTCCTTGGAGAAATCGGCCTGGATGACGTTCAGGGCCAACTAAGCCTGCTAGGCGTAATATGACTGATGTGCCCGAGAAGGAACGCACTGTTTGCTCTGCCGTATTAATAATAGCGACTTTATCTGCATTCATGTCCAAAACAGATTGTTCATCAACTAAACCAGACAAACCATTATAAACAGCCGTAGTGCTGAGCAGTACGATCTTATTGACATTACCCAGTTCTGCCATTTCAACTAACTGAGCAACTTTTTCAGGGTAATCACTGCGACCTTGACGGAGCTGTGGCGTAATAGAAATAATCAGCGTGTCATGAGTAAAGACGCTCAACACCAAAGATTTAGGGTCAAGAACTGGCAAACTTAATTGTTCAGCATTAATATTCTCTTCGCACAGTTTTTGCTTTTTTTCTTCACTTTGTACCGTTACAGTCACACGGTATTGTTTAATCAGTAATTGCTTTGCTAAAGCGTGGCCTAACCAACCACAACCTATAATCGCAACACTTTTTAGCATGGAGACCCTTAATTTTTTTGCGAGGTTTGTTGTTGATGATGCTGCTTAATTTTATGTACAACGTCATCAGAAATAGCGTTTGGAACAGGTATAGAAAGATTATACTGTAAAATTCTCCACCCCTGTGGCGTTAGTCGAAGCACACCAGAACCTCGGCATTCACCGTAATTTTTACTGTCGAGTAACTCATCAAAAAAAGCCAGTCTTTCGTCTTTTATATCCGTTTGAATGAGTGTGATATTTCTTTGACGCGGCTTATATAGCCAGCCTCGCCCTTGACTAAAATAGGGGGTTACGAAGTCAATAAATTGTTTTTTGGTCCAGCGTTCTTCACCATCAGTTCCTAAAAAAATAGCTTGCTCATCAAGTAGGCTTAAATAGAGTTTTTGGTTAGCACTTGCTGCCGCTTGATGGAAAGTATCAAGCACTTTGTTAATGTCGTTATTTGCAAATAAAGTTAAACTAAAGAAGTAAAGACTTAACATAAATCCTATTTTTTTAATTATCATTCCAACCCCTAAAGTGTCGTTATTTCGACAATACAAAATATAAACCGTTAAAGGTTGCCGCAACATTTTCACCACTAAAGACTTCCACCTCTACAGATAATTTTATTTTATCTTGGCTGAGTAAATCATCAACACAACCCGTGGTGTGCACCTCGCCTGTCTTAGCAAAGGCAACTCCTGCTACTGGGCTATGATATCGAATTTTTGCATCCGCTAACACTATATTGCCCTTAAGGTTGTGCTGTTGAATCAATAAATGAACCCAGCCCCACCCTGTTAATGTCGCAAGGGTGTAAATACTGCCTGCAAACATAGTGTTATGTAAATTTTTATTAAATGCTTCATCACAAGTAGTAACTAATTTTTGTTGATCATAATAGCCAATGGTCACCCCCATAGCCTTGCTCATCGGAATAGTGTTAGACCAAATATCTTGCAGGGCTATCGATAAGCTATTGTTATGTAAATAATGTGTCTGAAGCTTTTTTTCCATATTGAAATGTTTAACGTTATTGAACAATAAATGTGAAAAGCTAATATTTTGATAAGAAAGTTTTTCATAGAAATTAATAGCTTGTTCACGTGCTTTTAATGAGAGTTTCTTTATACCTAGGCTTATCGCAAACTGCTCGAGGGCGATGACTAATTGCTTGCCTAACCCCTTGCCCTGAAAGTCATCAGCAACCGCCATATAGCGAATTTGTCCTTGCAACATTCCACTAAAATGAAGGCGAGCCACCGCTATAATGTTACCATCACTGTTAAAGATAGCTCGATGAACCGCCTGCGTTTCGAGTTCGTCTCTTTCACTCCCTTTTTCTTGCTGTAATGGTTTACGCAATATTTTCCAGCGTAGATGGTAGTATTGCTCAAACTCTTGCTGGCTTATGGGTGATCGACACTCAAACATTCGCTATGCTTACCTATAATAATTAAAAAAATTCGTTTATACGCTATTATGAAATTAGTCAAACATATCCAACAAGGTCACTTGAGTTACTTTACGCAAAATAATGATGCGATTTCAGTCAGTGAAAATCAGCATTATCGTTGGTTAGCTTTCGACAATGTCGTTCAAAGTATGATGCTCAAGCGAAACCCTTCACAACTTACCTTTCCTCATCAAATCAGCTTATTATCACCTTTACTTTTTTTTCGCCCTAAACGCGTGGTTGAATTTGGTCTAGGCGGTGGTAATTTAGCACGATTTTTATTACATCATTCTCCTGATCTAACTTTAGATACTATTGAATATTCTCAAGAAGTTATTGAATGTTTCGAACGTTTTTTTAATCCACAGACAGCAAACGTTCATTTACATCATTGTTCTGCGCTCGATTGGCTTCATTATCATAAAAAAATAAAACCTGATTGGTTCATTTGTGATATTTACCAAAAAAATCAATCGATTAATGATTCATTAATCTTAACTAAAAACATATTGAAAAAAGTAGGAGAGCAAGCAGTCTTATCACTTAACTTACCGAGTCCATCAAACGAAGAGATTAACTATTTTCTTTCGGAATTAAAAGTACTCGCTCCAAATAAACAGTTAGTTTACTTTCACATACCGCATTACTTGAATGTTATTATTCATTTATTACCCAAAAATATGGTGAATCAACCTGAAGGTTTTTTAATGGACACCACCATTTTACCTACTAGAACCTTTAACCGTTGGCGCAAATATTGGCGACACGGTATGCAGTAGTTAACCTTAAATTAGCACGTTAATGTAAATGTAACGGGGCCATCATTAACTAAAGCCACTTTCATATCAGCACCAAATTCGCCGGTAGGTACAACAAAACCTTGTTCCCGTAATTGTAGACAAAAGTATTGATATAATGGGATGCTGATTTCTGGTTTCGCTGCATTAGTTAAGCTTGGCCGCATTCCTGAACGCGTATCTGCTGCTAGTGTAAATTGTGAAACAACTAATATTTTACCATTGATTTGGCCGACATTAAGATTCATCTTTCCCGCATTATCTTCAAAGATACGGTAGCCAGCGACACGTTCTGCCAACCGCTTCGCTTTAGCTTCATTATCGTCTGATTCGATCGCAAGAAAAACTAAAATACCGTGCTCGATTTCCCCTATTATTTTTTGATTAACAGTAACACTTGCTTGTGAAACTCGTTGGATAACTGCGATCATATTGGTTGTTCAGCTAGAAAATTTGCCATAGTATCGCTTGCCCGACAAAAAGCATCAATAGTTTGTCGCTCAAAACCACTATGGCCCGCAGCGGGTAAAATTTGTAATTGGGCGTTATCCCAATGCTTAGTTAGTAAATAGGCATGATGAAGCTGACAAACCATATCATAACGACCATGAAGAATAATTGCAGGTATTGCCGTTAGCTTAACAATATTTTCAAGAATATAATTTTCTTTAATAAAACAATGTTGAGTAAAATAATGACTCGAAATCTTTGCCATACATAATGCTTGATGTGCATCTTCGACCTGCGCCATACCAATGTGGTGATGCTCGATTGTTGATAGCCTTAATTCCCATAATGCCCAGGCTTTGCTGGCAGAAATTACTGCGACCTCATTACTTGAGTGTAAGACTTGGTGATAACCTGCAAGTGGGAACTTTTGTAATTCACCCGGTAAATGATCAACAAATTCTTGATAGTATTCTGGAAAGAAACTTTGTGCTCCGTACGACCCATAAAGCCATTGATATTCAGTTTCAGTGGCAAGAAATATGCCTCTTAAGATAAAACCTAAAACCTTTTCTGAATGCTCTATACCATAATTCAGTGCTAGTGTTGTACCCCATGAGCCCCCACACACTAGCCACTTTTCAATATTTAGATGCTTGCGAATCACTTCAATATCATTAACCAAATGTGCTGTCGTATTGTCTTTTATCGACGGAGAAGGCTTTGAGCGACCACAACCACGTTGATCAAATAAAATGATACGATATTGTTCAGGATCAAAATAACGGCGGTGGTTCTTACTTGTACCGCTACCAGGGCCACCGTGAAGGTATAACACTGGAATTCCTGTTGGATTACCTGATTGCTCAAGATATATTTCATGCTGTTCGCTAACAGAAAGAAACTCTTGTGCATACGTGGATAATTTAGGATATAAAGACCGTGACATTTATTTACTCAATATTTTTTTGCGCCATAAATATGATTATGGCGCAAAATAGTAAAACTGTCAGTTTGAGTTAAGTATAAATAAATTTAGTTTGCGGGTGCTATTCTTGGTGATAACTTGCTAATAAAGTAATGAATATTTTAACTTTGATCGTGTTCTTCTGGATTAAAATTCTCTAATGAAACGGTAAATAAGGCGCCAATAAGAACAACTAGCCAAGATAAGTAAACCCATAAAAAAAGAATGGGAATACCCGCTAAAGCGCCGTAAATACGTTCATAAGAAGGTAGTTGCGTTATATAAAAAGCAAAACCTTTTTTGGCGACTTCAAATAAAAGTGCGGCTAAAGTTGCCCCTAATAAAGCGTGTTTAATAGGGACGACTTTATTAGGAACAACGATATATAAAATAAGAAATGCACCGATTGAAGCAAAAACGGGTAAGGCTCTTAAGGCAATATTAGTAAGGCCAAAAATATCATAAGTTCCTATCGATATTAATGAAACGATATATGAGGTTGCCGCGATACTGCTTCCCATTAAAACAGGGCCTAATGTCAGAACCATCCAATACATAGAAAAAGCAGTAACAATACGCCTTTTTGCTGTTACTCGCCAAATTTTATTGAGGCTCGTATCAATAGCTGAAATCAATAACAGCGCGAATAAAAATAAAAAAGTAATAGCAATAGCTGACATTTCTGATGCATTAGTCACAAAACCCGTAATATGCTCTTTAACAACGTCACCTGCAGCAGGCATGAAATTTTGATAGACAAAGTTTTCAATGATGCCTTTTATCTCAGTGAAAATAGGAAAGGCTGTCATGACTGACAACATCACAACAATTAATGGTACGAGTGACATTAAGGTAACGTAAGATAAATAGCCGGCGGTAATATGCACCTGCTCTTTTGATATTCTCTTTAGAAAAAACAATATAAAATGCCAAATAGCCTGATTTTGGCGGTTGCTTTTAATCGTTTTAATCCAGTTCATTACAAATTAATTATTATCTTATGATGAACAATATATTATGATAATTACTAAGCAAGTGATAGTGATAATAATACTAATCAAATTTAACTTAGGAGTGATCATGTCTAATCAAGGTTCAGGTGGTAATGTTTTAGCAGCAATATGTAGTTTTTTTATTGCGGGTTTAGGTCAATTAGTTCAAGGGAGGATCCTCGCAGCAATCCTGTTTTTCTTGTTAACTTGGGTTAACTACACATTAGCAGCGACAGGAATATTATTTTTTATGGCGATTCCTGGCATTACTTTTCATTTTTGGGCAATTATTGATGCTGCACGCTACCGAGGTAGGAGTTAATGAGAGGTATGACGATAAACGTATCGTTATTTTTTCTTTTGCTTTCAATAGTAGGCTGTCAGTCAGCCTACTATTCAGCAATGGAGAAAGTAGGGAAACATAAACGTGATATATTAATTGATCGTATTGAAAGCGCGACAGGCTCGCAAAAGGAAGCAAAAAAAGAATTTAAAAACGCGTTAGATCAATTTTCTGCATTAGTAAATTTTGATGGTGGCGAGCTACAGCAGCAATATGAAATAAGTAATGACCGTTATCAAATAAGTAAAGTTGCCGCTGACGATGTTACAGCACGCATTAATGCTATTGAGGATGTTGCGGAAGCTTTATTTAATGAATGGCATGATGAATTAGATCAATTCACCAATCAATCACTAAAACGACAAAGCCAATCTCGCTATAAAGAAACCCAAGGTCGCTATGCATCAGTCATTAAATCAATGCGGAATGCAGAAAGAAGAATGCAGCCTATTCTTAATGCACTTAAAGACAATATGCTTTATTTAAAACATAATCTGAATGCTCGAGCTATTGGTGAATTAAAAACCGAATATAAATTAATTAAGCAAGATGTTGAGCGATTGATTAATGATATGAATAGTTCAATTAACAAATCGCAAACATTCATAAAATCACTTAAGGCGACTTAATTAAATTAAGCCGCTGAATTAACGGTACCTTCATCACTAAATGATGTCAGATGGTAACTTAGCGAGTTAAGTTACCATCAATATTATTTTTTGTTACTGTTCTTTCCCTAGGCAAGGTCAATTAAAGCGTTTTGACATTCGCTCTAGAGTGGTTCAAAACTGAATGAGACAATATATCATCTTGCTCTTGGTTTTGATTGATGGAAGCAAGTAAACTAGAGAGCTCTTTTATTTGAGTGGGTCCAGCAATACCTTGTTCAAAAAGTTCACTCAAGTGTTGTAACATTTTTAGTTGCTCTGCAGACATCTTAGAATTCCTTTTCTCGTGTTAATAAGTAAAAATAAACAGTGCTTTTAGTTATGAAGCAGTGGCATGTTGATATTGACTGGGTGCTTTCATTGGTAGTCCTATTTCTCTGCCATCGTCGATGTATTCTTGATAAAGAATATTTAACTCTCTGCGCTCTATAAGGCTAGCGCTATCAGAAACTACTTTTTCAAATAAATCATTTAACTGTATTAATTTTTTTTGCTCCATCATAAGTTTTCTCCCTGCACTCATATTTTAGAAATTAGATTTATAAAATAAGCGTAACAGTAAAACAGATATTCACCAGTAAAATATAATGGATGACGTTGGCTATATAACTTTCAACCACTTACCTCTAAAATTATTTTTAATTTAAAAACAATAAGTTAGTGAACAAAAACAAACTTCACCTGCAGTTACTTATGCTATTTCCTATGTAAGCTTAAGACATCTCTTACAGCATATGACGTTTAAGCTTACTAAAATTTACTGACAAAAAAACCAGCCGAAGCTGGTTTTTATCAACCGTCTACATAAGAGGTTTATTTAGGACGAGTATCACGCTTACGTTCATTCTCTTTTAAAAGCTTTTTACGAATACGAATGCTTAATGGTGTTACTTCTACTAGCTCATCGTTATCAATAAATTCAAGTGCTTGCTCAAGTGACATAACGATAGGTGGTGTTAACGTTTGTGCTTCATCAGTACCTGATGAACGAACGTTAGTTAACTGCTTACCTTTAAGAGCGTTTACGGTTAAATCATTGTCACGACTATGAATACCAATAACTTGACCTTCATAAATATCAACTCCGTGTCCGATCAACATACGACCACGTGATTGCAAGTTGAATATTGCATTCGTTAATGCTTTACCCGTTGCATTACCGATCATTACACCATTTTTACGCTGGCCAATATCGCCACCCTTATGAGGTCCGTATTCAAA
The DNA here is from genome assembly GCF_014076915.1 of Colwellia sp. MB02u-14. Taxonomy (NCBI): domain Bacteria; kingdom Pseudomonadati; phylum Pseudomonadota; class Gammaproteobacteria; order Alteromonadales; family Colwelliaceae; genus Colwellia; species Colwellia sp. MB02u-14. Next base: position 11,308 of record NZ_JACGUX010000066.1, on the reverse strand, counting down.
AAATGTATGATAGATTAAGCCAGAACCTGACGTTAATGTCATAAATTCAGTTTGGAAACCGATCAAACCACGACTTGGCATGATGAAGTCCATACGAATACGACCCGTTCCATCAGGTGCCATATCTGTTAATTCAGCTTTACGAACACCCATTCTTTCCATAATAGGTCCTTGATGTTGTTCTTCAACATCAATGGTTACGTTTTCGTAAGGTTCTTGTATTTGGCCGTCAATTTCACGAATAATAACTTCAGGGCGTGATACCGCTAACTCAAAGCCTTCACGACGCATGTTTTCAATTAAAATGCCTAAGTGAAGCTCACCACGACCTGAAACTTTAAATTTATCAGCATCAGGAAGTTGCTCAACACGTAAAGCAACGTTGTGAATTAATTCTTTGTCTAAACGGTCTTTGATGTTACGTGAAGTAACAAACTTACCTTCTTTACCACAAAATGGTGAAGTGTTTACTTGGAAAGTCATATTGATAGTAGGTTCATCAACAGATAACGCTGGTAAGCCTTCAACTTCTGTAGGGCAACAAACTGTATCTGATATTTTTAACTCGCCTAGACCCGTAATGGCAATAATATCGCCAGCAAAACCTTCAGCAATATCAAGACGCTCTAAACCTAAGTAACCAAATACTTTACCAACTTTAGCGTTATGAACCTTGCCAGTTGCTAATTTAATTGTCACTTGTTGGTTTGGTTTAACAGAACCACGAGTAATACGACCAACACCGATTACGCCTAAGTAAGAACTGTAATCAAGTTGAGAGATTTGCATTTGAAATGGACCATCTGGATCCGCTTCTGGCTGTGGCACTTCTTTAAGAATAGTATCAAATAAAGGAGTCATGTCAGTGCCGGTTACGCCCTCTTCGAGCGAAGCCCAACCATTTATTGCTGAAGCGTAAACAACTTTAAAGTCAAGCTGTTCATCAGTAGCGCCAAGGTTGTCAAACAATTCAAAAACTTGGTCCATAACCCAATCAGGGCGAGAGCCAGGCTTATCAACTTTATTGATAACAAGAATTGGCTTTAAACCTTGAGCAAACGCTTTTTTCGTTACGAAACGCGTTTGTGGCATAGGGCCTTCTTGTGCATCAACAATAAGTAACACCGAATCTACCATTGACATAACACGCTCAACTTCACCACCAAAATCAGCATGGCCAGGAGTATCTACGATGTTTACACGGTAACCGTTCCAGTTAATAGCCGTATTTTTAGCTAAGATTGTGATACCACGTTCTTTTTCGATATCATTCGAATCCATCGTACGCTCTTCAAGACCGCCGCGGGCATCAAGGGTACCTGATTGTTCTAATAATTTATCAACCAAAGTTGTTTTACCATGATCAACGTGGGCTATGATGGCAACATTACGTAATTTATCTAACACGGGTTTTACTCACTTCTTGCAAGACTTTTTCATCAAAAGAATATAGGGCTATAATTGGGCGCGAATTATACAGTAATGAATTCAACAAAGACAGCAACAAATATTTCAATGCTTATTAAAATCTCCATACACTAATTGTTACGCCCTGTTATACTCTTAAGCACCAAAAGCCAGCAAACGCACCACCTTGAAGCAATGGATGCACGCTAATGGTGCATGGCGTTATAGTTAGATAGCTTAACACCTTATATACAATGACTTTTTCTGTTGGCATGAATTTCGCTTTATGCCAATCATGCAATGTGCAAACGTATTTTATTTTAAAGACACTGGAGACTTTACATGTCACAAGCCGTATTAGATTTAATCAAAGACAACGACGTTAAATTTGTTGACCTACGTTTTACTGATTCAAAAGGTAAAGAGCAACACGTTTCAATTCCTCACCACCAAGTAAATGAAGATTTCTTCGAAGACGGCAAAATGTTTGATGGTTCATCTATTGAAGGTTGGAAGGGTATTAATGAATCTGACATGGTGATGATGCCTGACGCTGAGTCAGCAATTCTAGACCCTTTTACAGATGCAGTAACATTAAATATTCGTTGTGACATATTAGAGCCAAGCACAATGCAAGGTTACAGCCGTGACCCTCGTTCAGTCGCTAAACGCGCTGAAGAGTATTTACGTAGTACAGGTATTGCTGATACGGTATTAATTGGACCTGAGCCAGAGTTCTTCTTATTTGATGATGTGCGTTTTAGTACTGATATGAGTGGTTCTTTTTATAAAATTGATGATAAAGAAGCGGCTTGGAATTCAGGTACTGAATACGAAGAAGGCAATATGGGTCACCGTCCAGGCGTTAAAGGTGGTTACTTTCCAACATCCCCAGTAGATTCCTCACAAGATATACGTTCAGCCATGTGTTTAGTTATGGAAGAAATGGGCTTAGTTGTCGAAGCACATCACCATGAAGTAGCAACGGCTGGTCAAAACGAAATTGCATGTCGTTTCAATACGTTAGTAAAAAAAGCTGATGAAGTTCAAATTTATAAATATGTAGTACATAACGTTGCACATGCTTATGGTAAAACAGCGACTTTTATGCCAAAGCCTTTAGTAGGTGATAACGGTTCAGGTATGCACGTTCATCAATCTCTCGCGAAAGATGGTGTAAACTTATTCGCAGGCGATAAATACGGTGGTTTATCTGAGATGGCACTTTATTATATTGGCGGCATTATCAAGCATGCTAAAGCATTGAATGCTTTTACTAACCCAGCAACTAACTCTTACAAACGTTTAGTGCCACATTTTGAAGCGCCAGTAATGCTTGCATATTCAGCACGTAACCGTTCTGCATCGATTCGTATTCCAATTGTTCCATCACCAAAAGCAATGCGTATTGAAGCTCGCTTCCCTGATCCAGCAGCAAACCCTTATTTAGCTTTCACTGCATTACTAATGGCTGGCCTTGATGGTATTAAAAACAAAATTCATCCTGGTGATGCGATGGATAAAGATTTATACGACTTACCTGCAGAAGAGGCAGCAGCTATCCCACAAGTAGCAACATCGCTTGAAGATGCATTACAAAGTTTAGAAGCCGATTATGAGTTCTTAACGGCGGGTGGTGTTATGGATAAAGACATGATTGATGCCTACATTGCGATTAAACGTGGTGAATCACAACGTGTAAACATGACAACTCATCCATTAGAGTTTGAATTGTATTACAGTGTGTAACCTACATTAAGTGATTAAATAATAAAAAAGCTCACTTCGGTGAGCTTTTTTGTGGCAAAAGGGCCATTATTTATATAAGTTTAAGAGAGACATTTTTAAATTGAGCTAACTTTTTGCGCTATTCATTGTTGCTATTAATCTTAATCATCACATTACTCAGTAGTCATGTCTTTGCAGCGTCAACAAAAATTTATGTTTGGAGAAGTGATGATGGTGTTTTAGTTTTTTCTGATAGCCCTATACCTGGCGCTGAAGAAGTTGAAATTAGCGAACCTAATATAGGCTCTTCTGTTGATACCTCAATGCTTGATTTAACGCCAAAAGTTATAAAAAATGACTATCAAGTTGAAATAGAGCAACCTAAACAAAAGGCAACTATTAGGGACAACACTGGCTCAGTATATATAGCGGGAAGTATTAAACCTATATTTAAACAAGGCTTAAATATTCAATTATATTTGGACGACAGTCCTTATGGCCCTCCCCAGTCCCACTCTATGTTTGTACTGCGAAATATCGACCGTGGTGAACATATCATAAAAATGCAATTACTTAATGAAAAAGGCAAGGTAATTGCATTATCTAAATCTATAACGTTTTATATGCATAGAGCATCAGTAAATAACGCTAATTGATTAGTATTTAGTGCAACTTGCACCAAATATAATTACATTGATATTTTTCGCACTAAATGAGTGCAAAAGGTTTGTATGTCCAGTATCAGCACTAAAGATCAACAATTAAAACTTCATTATCAACAAAAACTGCCAAACCAGATGGTAACGGCACTCGTTGTGCTGGACAGTAAGTTGGCGATCCAATATGCTAATCCTGCAGCTGAAGCCCTCTTAATTAAGAGTTTCAACAAGCTATACAACTTACCAATTACCACGGTCTTCTATAATACCCCCATTAAAAAAGAGCGTTTAGAACAGCTTCTCACTTCTGGACAAGAATTTAGTGATAGTGATGTCACTATTGAATTTTTTGATCACAGCCGTATTACCGTAGAAATTACAGCTTCCTCTGTTGAATTTAGCAAACAGCCTCATATCATTTTAGAATTCAAACAAATTGACCAACAAAAAAAAATGAGCATAGAAGCCTTTCAGCACCAGCAGTGGGAGTCTTCTAGAGATTTGATACGAGGACTTGCTCATGAAATTAAGAATCCACTGGGTGGTCTTCGCGGTGCAGCTCAATTATTAAGTAAAGAACTGACGAAAGAACAACAAGAATATACTGAGATAATTATTGAACAAGCTGACCGCTTAACTAATTTAGTGGATAAGCTCTTAGGACCCAATCAATTACCTCAGATGGCAGAGCAAAATATTCATATTGTTTTGGAAAAAGTTTATAAGTTAATTAATTTTAATAACCCTAGAAATATTAAAATTATTCGGGATTACGACCCTTCAATTCCTGAGATAAGTTTTGACCAAGATAAATTACAGCAGGCTGTTTTAAATATTGTTAATAACGCCGTTCAAATTATTGATGAACATTGCAACATAACATTAAAAACAAGAGCCGCAAGTAATAAAACCATCAATGGCCGTCGCATAAAACTATGTGTTCAAATTAGTATTATTGATAATGGTCCCGGAATTCCAAAAAAAATTCAAGACACTTTGTTTTACCCTATGGTTTCTGCACGAGATAATGGTACCGGATTAGGTTTATCTATTTCACAAACATTAGTGCAGCAACATAAGGGAAAGCTTTCCTGTTATAGCCGACCTGGTCATACCGAGTTCCTAATTTTACTACCTTTACAAGAAGAGAATTATAATGAATGTTGAGCAAGTTTGGATAGTAGACGATGACAGCTCTATTCGCTGGGTATTAGAAAAAGCTTTATCCGGAGCAAGTATTTCAGTCGCTTCTTTTGAAAAACCAGAAGATTTACTTGTTGCACTTGAACATCAGCAACCTGAAGTTATTATTTCTGATATAAGAATGCCTAATATCGACGGTATGACGCTACTAAGTCGTATTAGTGAACAATTCCCTAATCTCCCAGTAATAATAATGACTGCTCATTCAGATCTAGACAGTGCTGTAAATGCGTATCAAGGGGGAGCTTTTGAATATCTACCAAAACCATTCGATACCGACGAAGCCATTTCACTTACAAGACGAGCGTTAACATATGCTCGAGAGCAAACAGCTAAACGTAAGCACTCGATAGCCGTACCTGATCCAGTGGGCATAATTGGGGCAGCACCCGCTATGCAAGAGGTATTTCGAGCCATTGGACGATTATCACGTTCGAGTATAAGCGTACTAATTAATGGCGAGTCAGGCACAGGGAAAGAATTAGTTGCTCATGCTCTTCATATTCACAGTCCGCGTTCAGATGCTCCATTTATTCCTTTAAATATGGCTGCAATACCAAAAGACTTAATCGAATCTGAATTATTTGGTCATGAAAAAGGCGCATTTACTGGCGCAAATGCGGTGCGTCAAGGTCGTTTTGAACAAGCACATAAAGGCACATTATTTTTAGATGAAATAGGCGATATGCCATTAGATATCCAAACCCGCTTATTACGTGTTTTAGCTGATGGCCAATTTTATCGGGTCGGTGGTCACTCACCGATTCAAGTTGATGTAAGAATAATTGCAGCAACGCACCAAAACCTGGAAGTTCAAGTGAGTAACGGAGATTTCCGCGAAGATTTGTTTCACCGTTTAAATGTTATAAGAATACAATTACCTAGTTTGCGTGAACGAAAAGAAGATATTGAACAGCTGATTAATCATTTTCTACACTTAGCCGCAAAAGAATTAGAAGTCGAACAAAAGACATTACAAAAATCAACCCTTAACTATTTACAGCAATGCCCGTGGCCTGGAAATGTTCGGCAACTTGAGAATATTTGTCGTTATTTGACAGTCATGGCGAGTGGTAAAGAAATTTTATTAGATGACCTTCCTAGCGAGCTCACAGAAAAAAAAGCACTATCTAACAACGCCAGCGAGGTTTCATCTTGGCCGGTTGCTTTACAAAAATGGGTTGACGAAGAATTAGTAAAGGGTAACAGTAATATTATAGAGTGTGCGTTACCAGAATTTGAGAGAATATTGTTGGAGCGAGCACTCCATTTTACTCAAGGAAGGAAGCAAGAAGCTGCTAAAAAGTTAGGATGGGGGAGAAACACGTTAACAAGGAAATTAAAAGAACTTAATATGTAAAAGATAGGTGAAAGTACCGTTAGGTGCTTTCACATGCTTCATTTATACAACGTTTGCAACTGTTACATAATTTCAAATTAATTAAATGAGCTGCAACAATAAGACTAGCACCCAACACAATAAAATAAGGTTGAATATCTTCAGAAAAGTCATGTTTTATCCAATAAATACCAACGCCTAAGAATAACAAGTAGAAAGGATAAATTTTTCTATGGTACTTTTTAAAGCCCGAAAATAACGCTACAGTACCTAGTATAGCTGTCATCATTAAAAAAATATGTTCCCATGCATGATCAGCTAAAAAGCTTAATCCTAATAAAGGGAGTGCAGGTAGTAAAATGGGCAATAGAATACAATGAAGAGCACAAAGCGAAGTTGCGGTTATTCCAATTCGATCAAGCACTGTATACTTCCCTTGGATTCAAATAGTGAGTAGATTTAAAAGCGGATAGTATCACAATTGATATAGTATCACAAAAATTTTTAAGCGTGATCGATTGGAAATGAAATAATTTGATCAATAGCGCTTTTATCTAGGGCTATCATCATCAGACGATCAATACCCAGCGCTACACCTGCACATTGAGGTAAACCATATTGCAGTGCATCAACAAAGTTTTTATCTATCTCTTTAATGGTTAGCCCTAAGCGTTTACGTTTTTGATTGTCCTGTTCAAACCTTTCAACTTGAGTATCCGCATCAGTTAATTCATTAAAGCCATTCGCTAACTCAATACCTTTAAAGTAACATTCAAATCGCTGTGCGACACGCATATCTTCAGTGCATTGCTTAGCTAATGAAGCTTGCGCTATTGGGAAGTTGTAGACAAAACACGGGCTAATCTTGCCAATATTTACTTCAATTATTTCTGAGAAAATAAATTGCAATAATAAGTCGCAATCATTCGAATCATATAACCAATCATCAGCTTTATCATATAACTTAATGACATTATACAACTCAGTAAAACTTGCTGTTAATGGGTCCACACTCACAAATTTAATAAATAATTCTTGATAAGATATTTTTTCAGATTGTGAACATTTTAAGACGGTAGTCAGTAACTCATCTACTTCTTTAATTAAGTCGTGTTGATCAAAACCTAAACGATACCATTCTAATAAAGTGAACTCAGGATTGTGATGACGCCCTGAATCCTCATGACGAAATGCTTTACAGATTTGGAAGATACAGCCATAACCTGAGGCAAGTAGTCGTTTCATATGAAATTCTGGAGAGGTTTGTAAATATAGCTGTTGAGATTGATTTATATCGCTGTTATTCAGATAGTTGTATTCGGTACTAAAGGCCTCAAGGTAAGGGTCTGTTACTGTTCCCATAGAGAGTGATGGCGTTTCAACTTCAATAACATTTTTATATTTAAAAAAATCTCTGATCTCATTAATAACATTCCCTCTAGACTTAGCTACTTCCCACTTCATTTACGTAAACTACTTAGAATAAAAAATTATAATTCTATAGAGTATATACGAAAAGCTAATCATCTGAGAAGTAGACAGATAACTATAAAAAATATCTAAAGCGAAATATTGAAAAGGATGGGAAGAACTCTTCAACGCTACCGTATATTTGTTAACGATTTACGCTCAACGTTCTTAATAATCAGGGAGTAACAAACCGCAAACATCTGCTAAGCGTATATTCAATTGGTACGTTGAATGTCCTCCACCGAGATAGGTATGTTAAATATAAATCCACTATCGTAGGCGCTACTCCTTTATAGTTAGAAAATATTTATAAATGCTTTGTATCAAATGCCAAAAACAAAAAAACGTTACGTTAATAACGGGTTTATGACATGTAGGGATATACGCATGTCACGTTACCAAGGTTTACAAAGAGCACTCTTGGACAATGACATCTGTTGTGCCACCCAGTTGCATCAGAACTACCAGTTATTATCATCTAACACTGCCCCTAGTAACATTTACTGTTACCACTGAATAACGTTAGGTTTACTATTCAGAAATTAAGTTCCCGTTGTTCCAAAGTGGAACTAATTATTTGATAGTGTCAGATTTTTGTCGTCAGCTAAAGGTCATATTGCTAAACTTATATAGTAACGAAAATTTTTTCATAATGGTTACAGCGATAACACTTCTTACCTAGTTCATTGCTGTAACCTTTAATCAAGTTAGTGTGACAGTGAAGGTATTAAGATTTCACCATTAAAAGCGGTTCCAGTTGGTTAATCAAATGTAGTGTTTGATCTTTATTTTACTGTATTGACAAATCTTCTTATCTTGCTAATCGGTTAGCGTAGACGATTTAGGTTTTAGTGATGAAATCAGGGGGTGCATCATGGCTGTCAAACCGAAAATCAGCTAACGAACTGACTACAAGAGGCTTCATGGAGCATAGCCAATGAAAAATAAAAAACGTCTTTAATGTCAGGTTATTTTACACTTCTAACTGACTTTTATTAGCGATTTTATATGTCATTGAAGTTTAGCTATATTAATGTGTTGGCATGTGTTTCCCCCTTGGCTGGATATCATAAAGTGATGACGTTTTGCTTTTTAACATTTCCGTTCGAATAACAGTATTGTTGAAGAATAAAAAAGGAATATCAATAAAATCTAAATTTTTAAGCTCCATGCGCGCTGGCATCGCACTCACTCTTAGTAACCAATCAGCAATAGCAGCACTAATTCCCTTAGATTACAAAGGACAGGTTATTCAGTATACAACAAGTATCTGCGAGATATTCTCGCCAGGAGCAAGCGGGGATTATTAAAGCTTAACACAAGGGGGAGCTCGCGCAGTTAAAGACGGCTGTCTACTCCTAACTGCAGGGCAGATGCTCTTCATTGCTTTTGGTGGCAAAGGTATAAACGGTAATAAGAGTGGGCCGATGGTAATTAATCCGGTGGTGGTGGTGGCCGTTTTGTTCCTTTAAATTCAGGCACCACTTTTGATCCTTTAGTTATCAGCGGAGGTGGAGGTAACTACAGCTCTAGTGGATTGGGTCAAGATGCAAATTTAGGCACCTACGGTGATTCAGGGAATTGGTGTTTTAGGGATAATGACCCCAGTATTGGCAGAGTAAATGGCAATGGTGGTGAATATGCCAACTGTAGAAAAAACGAATCTCCACAGAGGAACACTGCCGGTGGTGGTGGTTTCCTCACGAACGGGGGTAGCTGTGGACAGTCCTTCCTCAATGAGCTTGCAGGGGCACTAACTATTATCAGAATGGGATAGCCAGATTTGGTGGCGGTTATAGTGGTGGCGGCTTTTTAGCACTAATGTCGCTTTACAACCCAGTGAATTTACCCTATTGGAGGCACTGGACACCGTGGTAATGGCTACGTAACACTTGAAATAATATAGGACACTGTGCCCTGTGACAGAACAGACCACGCTTGTTATATTAGGGCTAGGGCTTGCTGGTCTTTTATTGTCACGCCGTAATAAATCGTAAATATAGCCTACAAAAAAGCCTGCTAGCGTCTAGGATTTTTTATTCCTGTACGTTGGGAAAAATTTCTAATGAGCAAATAATTAACGTAAGGTTCCCACTAATTAACATCCGCTTATATGCCCTAGTTTAGAGCCCCTTATATGTATTTCCGAAAAGTAGCATAAATGATTGTTAAACCAATTTCCCAATCAGTTTAGTTTTTAGCACTAATCTCAGAATTTTTTTACAGTCAGCAAAGTGGTAAATAAAGAGCTTAGAACAATTAACACAGGTAGCTTTTCTTTCTTCAAAGCTAACATTAAGTGAGTGCATAAAGTGGAAGTAACGATATAAAAAGCTGAATGGCTGTTTAGCCGTCGAACGTTGTCATTAACAGCGCCTCAATATAATGATAAAAATTAGTATTATTTAGATTACATTACCCAAGTTTATTCAATAAACTAATCTGTTACGAATGTGTTTATCATATCCACTATGAATGATCCCCATTCACCATTATAAATTTATTACTTTTAAAGATTCCTGAATTTTACCCACAATACCCTATGTTATCTAACTTTATTAGAAAGAAGGTGATAGTAAATTAGTTAATACAAATCTGGACTAACGGTGTGTACTAAAAGTTTTAAAAGTTATCGAGATATTCTAGGTAACCCTTTCTATTTTATATACCAAATCCAATTGCCAGTAATTATCAATAGCTACTGTTTTGTCACTTAGTTGGTGTGATCAACTGAAAAGCTTAATGCGATGAGCCAACATTCTTTCATATCAAACCTGTTATCACTTCTGTCACAGGATGAACGGTTAATCTTTTTATTGATCTAATCTTCTAATGGCACAAAACGACTGAAAAATACTCCCATGATTTATTCTTGCTAATTACTGTAAATTTGGCAAAAGTGTGCATTAGCAGTTATCAATTTATCCAGAGGTAACAGCCTTAGTAAGGCCGAAATATCGTGGCACAGTTAAATGTAATTGGTTTGCTTAGGTAAATGCAATTAGCCGGCACTGATGCTAGAGATTTTTCCCCCGTAATGGGAAGCGGAGAATGCCCAACGCTCACATCAGCATGTCGAACATAGATCACAATAATTTTGTTATTAATGCATGCTGTCTACGGCTCTTATATTTTTTGAACGCAGAAAGCAAAAAACCCGTTACGCTAGTAACGGGTTTTATAAATAGGCGCCTAGCAATGTCCTACTCTCACATGGGAACTCCCACACTACCATCGGCGCTAACACGTTTCACTTCTGAGTTCGGAATGGGATCAGGTGGTACCATGTTGCTATTGTCGCTAGACAAAAATTTTAATATCAAAGATATAATTTAATTTATACTTATAAAAATATAAAGTAAATTAGAACCTTGGAACAAAAAGCCCGACTCTTTCGAATCGGGCTTCTCTTAATAGGCGCCTAGCAATGTCCTACTCTCACATGGGAACTCCCACACTACCATCGGCGCTACTGCGTTTCACTTCTGAGTTCGGAATGGGA
>NZ_JACGUX010000065.1:0-76875 GCF_014076915.1 Colwellia sp. MB02u-14 | reverse complement strand
CATGATACGCGTATATTTACTATGTTTATGAGTAATAACTCCAGATAACACAGCTATTAATATCAATTCAATAATCAAGACTCACAAACCTATAGTGCTACATAACGCCCCATTAAGAGGCAAATAATAGTTGGCTAAAACAAGCGACGAAGGAGCAAATAGCCAACTGTTATTTGTCCTGCTTGAATGGCTTGTTATGCGGTTTTTAACACCAAACCTTTTGATTTATTGAGAATGACTAAAGAGAATATAATCTCTGTTAAGCCACCAATAAAAGCGCCGATTATGAAATTAGCACCTAATAATATGCAAAACATACCTGATAACATTAATACACCACCTAAAACCCAATAAATTTTTGCACCATATAAAGTATTAAAAATTAAGTATCGGACACCAATCGCCATGAGCATTATTGGATAAAACCACTCTACGTGTAGTTTTGCTACATAGAAAGCCAAGAACAAACCGACAAATAAAATAACAGTGCTTTCTAAAGCAAGCTTACCTAGAGGGTTTTTAGGGTTATGATTCCCTGGACGCTTAAGTGATTTTGCTAACAGCATAGCCAACGGGTGTATAAACATCCCACCAATAAAAAGAGTAAGCATGCTCGCTTGATTCGATTGAAGTATTGCGACTAAGCCTGCCAGACTCCACACCATCCCTGAAACCAGAACACCAGCTCCGCCTCCAAAGTATGAAAAATCCATATCCTTTTGTGCTTCTTCAAACTTCATAGTTACTCCGTAATATTGCCTGAACCGCATAACGCCCCATTAAGAGGCAAATAATGGTTGGCTAAAATAAGCGACGAAGGAGCAAATAGCCAACTGTTATTTGTCCTGCTTGAATGGCTTGTTAGGCTTACATTCACAACGATAGATAATATTCTGCATAAAAGCTTTGCATAAAACTTAGTGCTTGCTCTTCTGTCCAGTTGTATTTACCACCCATTAAATTTTTAAGCTCATCTTGAAATTTTTTAGTTTCTTTGAACGTTTGGAATTTTCGGTGTTTATATTTTTCAAACTCCGATGCAGCCAAATCAAGATGCTCAATAACTACCCCATTTTTTATCCGTAATACAATGTAGTTTTCATAGGTTGAACCGTAGCCCATGTGAACATAGTTTGTTATTTCACCATAAGGTACTATTAATGCTCCACTGTACCAAGCAGCTAGAATTTCATTTTTATTTGGAAATACACTTTTTAAAATGCTTACGTTATCGTACCCATACTCTTCAGTTTCAGAGGAAACACTAATTGTCATATCTGTTAAAAGTAAATTGCCTGCCTCGACTTTCCAAGCTGCCAGATAACCTCTCCAATTTGCAGATGAAATGGAAGCATTTTCTGGTTTTTCCCATTTGATCTCTGCCAGATATTTTTCCAATGGATTTGTGTTTAAACGATATTTAACATCATTAATTTCGATAGCATCGGGGATTTGAGCTGTAGCGAAACAACCAAATGAAATAACACTAATTAATATTGCACCTATAATACGAAATTTCACGCACACTCCTTGGTAAGCCTAACGCCCTATTAAGGGGCAAATTGCAGTTGGCTAAAATGTGAAGCGGAGCGGAACTAGCCAACTGTTATTTGTCCCACTTGAATAGCTTGTTAGGTGATTTTATTTGACACCATATCCAAAACTTTTTCTGCTAATGGTGTGAAATGGTATGCTCCAATATCTGACATTAATCCCTCAGCGTCACTGCGCGCAAGTAACCCTAAACTAATTAAGCCGTTAGCGCATTCACCATCTTGTGTGAACTTATCAATATTATAAAAACCATCTGTTTTATGATCATTAAACAGGATTTTTTGTCCGTGACATTCGATAAGAAATATAAGTTCACTGACTGAAATATTATCGAATGCCCTACCTAATACTGTTGCGTGGTGCATATCTAGTGTTTCTAACAACGGCGTATTATATATAGCATCTTTAAGATACTTAATTTTTTCGTCATTCGGTGTATTTAAAATTGTAACAACAATATTATTAATTAATTGATACTGTGAATCAGTTAGTGATTCATTAAATTTTTCTATTGATGATAATCTAGAATCAATTTCTGAAATTGCAGCCTCAACTCTAACTTTGTGTCTTCCGCTAGCTAACGTTGATGTTAATACTGGTATCAAAGCGGCAACAGGACCAGCTAAAACAGCAGCCAAAGCTGTGACGCCTGCGTTGACAGGTAAACTCCCTGAGATTTTTTCAAGTCCAGATGCTTGCTTCATACTCTAATCACCTAACGCCCAATTAAGCGGCGCGAAATAGCTGGCTAAAATTGCGAGGAACGAAGCTAGCCAACTGTTTAGCGTCCGTCTTGAATTGCTTGTTATGTGTACGGATACCAAGCTTTCGATATTTGCTTCTTAAGCTTTTACCAAGTGACTTAAATCTTTATGAACATTTTCATCAGCCGCCAATGGAGCGTTTGATAAACAAACGTAAATATCCCCGCGTTCAGAATTTAGCTTCCAAGTAGAAAACTGATCCATATCTGTAACGGCGTGACGTTTAATGAGAGTTAACATTTGCGAGAACTCTTTTTCGCTTAACTTTTGATTAGTTTCCATAACCTTCCAGTGTGCTATTCACAGGTACACATAACGCCTCACTAAGAGGCAAATAATAGTTGGTTAAAATTAGCGACGAAGGAGCAAAAACCAACTGTTATTTGTCCTTTTGAGTGACTTGTTAAGTTTCGTCTTCTCCGAGCCCACCGTCCCAGAAATCTCTATTTTCAGAGTACCAATTTACGTGTTTAGATAAACCGTCTAGATCAGGAAACACATTTGCACTATTAATACCGTAATGATTTAAATCAAAAAGTAAATCACGTACATAGCTTTTGGAAATGATGATTAATTCTAGTTCATCTTTTTTATCAAGACTTTTGTTAAGTGGAATAGTTGGATCACTATGCACCGTAAATACACCACCTTGCCTTGTTATTCTTGGCACGACTCCTTTAGGTTTAAATAAAGACACACCTTTATAAGTTTTCGGTTTAGTTTTTTCGGCTATTAAATACCAATTGGGTTTATAACAATAAATATGAGCATCAGTATCATGCTCATGTGTTGAAGCAAAATATGCGGCAATGAGTGGATTATAACTCCAATCCAGTAATCGAGTTGCTAACCCGTGGTGCTGTGCGATAGCAATCCAATCCCAATCATTATCTGGAACTGAATTTAAAAATTCGACTGCACGCCTTTTCCAAGAGTCTAAGATATTTAAATCATCTGAGTCCGAATATGGAAGTCTCCCAGCTTTTGGTGATAACTCCCAACTTGGATCTACATGACCTCGAAAAACCCACTTGTTCGATTTCTTAAATCTCTGCAGGACAGTATGCAATTCACCAAAAGAATTTACCCGATGCTCTCTCATAGCTTTCCTAGAAACTTAACAGCTTATTAGACCGAAAAACTAAGCAATGTATAACACTTAGTATTCCTTATTTATTTACAGTTATAACCATCATACTTGATAACATAATAACAACACTAACATTTTATTATTATTAAATATTTCAAAAGGGGCAACACCGAATCTTTCGATATATTGGTAAAAGAACCGAACACCAGCTAAGCTGTATATAACAACAGTAAGTGGATTTCATATTATGGATGCTAAATCGCCTTTTTTAATGAGTATCGAAGAGCATATGCGCAACTTAAGATATGCAAAAAGAACAATAGAAACCTATATTCATTGGATAAAATATTTTATAAATTACTCAAATAAAACTCACCCCGCACTCATGGGGGATATCGAAGTTGAGAGATTTCTCAGTTTTTTAGTTAATCAACAAAACGTTTCAACAGCTACCCAGTCACTTGCACTTAATGCATTAGCTTTTTTATACAAAGAAATTTTAAAAAGCGAATTAAGTTTAAAGCTAAACTTTAACTTAAGTCGCCGGCCTAGAAAGTTACCTGATGTGCTTACACCTACAGAAGTAATGAAACTTCTATCAAAAATACCCTTACAACATCATTTATTAGTAAGCCTACTATATGGTAGTGGTTTAAGGCTAATGGAGGCTATTCGCTTAAGAGTACAAGATATAGACTTCAATTATCACTGTATTGCAGTTTGGAACGGTAAAGGGAACAAACATCGTCGAGTTACCCTCGCCACTGAGCTTATACCTGAACTGTACCTCCAAATTCAAAGGACTAAAAAATATCATACTAGCGATATAGAAAATATCGACTATAAAGGTGTCTGGATACCAAATGCTCTTAATCGCAAATACCCTAATGCCGCCAAAGAATTCAAGTGGCAATATTTATTTCCTTCGGCTCGATTAAGTATTGAACCAGAATACAAGTATATTCGTCGGCATCACCTCAATGAAAGTAGTATTCAAAAGTCAGTCAAAAAAGCAGCAAACCAATTGAATGTAAATAAGGTAATAACTTGTCATACTTTACGACATTCATTTGCTACACATTTATTGCAAAGAGGGGCTGATATAAGAACAGTTCAAGAACAACTAGGGCACAGCGATTTACGTACAACCCAAATTTATACCCATGTACTTGAGCACGGCGCTAATGGTGTTCGAAGCCCTTTATCTGATTTATTATAAGATGAGTATTTTTTTAATTTACTTTAAATGAGCATTATCTTCTACCCATACGAATAGTGTTTTCACGTCTTTATAGTTAAATAAACTATCTTTATTATGATCAAGTTATCAGAAAAATATTCTTTTTGGCCTTTACGCTGTTAACTCACCATTAATACTAATTTACCAACATTGCTATTCTCCAACATCTGTTGATGGGCTTTATCGGCATTTTGCCATTGGTAACATGTATCAATAACTGGCAATAACTGTCCTGCACTGAATAACTCACCAAAGTCTTCTTTAAACTTAACAACTAACTCAGCCTTATAATCATAATCTCTATTTCTTAAGGTTGAAGCACTGAATTTAATTCGCTTTGAGAGCATCATACCCATATCAACTTTTTCACAATAGCGGCCCCGTATAATTGATAATAAAACAATCTGTCCGTCAATTGCTGCAACCTGTATATTTTTTTGTAAATAGTCACCTCCCACCAAATCTACAATCACATTAAAACCATCATGAGTGTAGTCTTTTTGCCATTGCTCAAAAGCGGCTTGATGATAATTAATGGCAATATCAGCACCCAGTGTTAAGCACGCTTGACACTTTTCTTCACTACCTGCAGTAACAACAACGAAACAGTCACTCGCTTTGGCAAGTTGAATAGCAGCACAGCCAACACCACTGGCACCAGCATGTATCAACACTGATTGTTTAGGTTGCAACTGAGCAATTGAGAATAGACTTTGGTAGGCTGTTAGAAACGTTTCTGCGCAAGCCGCACCTTGTTCAAAAGTAAAGGTAGCAGGCAGATAAAATAACTGGCTAGACTTTATAACAACATATTCTGCGTAACCTCCACCAGCAACCAAACCGAATACGTTATCATTCACTTTCCATTGATGCACGCCACTGCCACAAACAACAATTTCACCACAAACCTCAAGACCTAAAATAGATGACTCACCTTGAGGCGCAGGGTACTTTCCTTGACGCTGTAAAATATCTGCGCGGTTTACACCGATTGCTTTTACTTTGATTAAACATTCATCTGCTGAAACTTCAGGTAATATCGTTTCAGCAAATAAGAGTTGTTGCTCGTGGGTAACAGAAATATACTTCAAATAAACCTCTACGTTGTTAAGCGCTTATTACTTTACGATTCACTAGCTAATCGCAAAAAAGTGATGTGGTTGCCATTTTACCTGTTTTTTTTCTAAACTCGCGACTTCAGCTTCTGGCGGTCCATGTGATAGCCATGCTAACATTTTATCAACGTCTTCTTCTTCACCACTCATTAAAACTTCTACATCTCCGTCATCTAAATTTTTTGCATAGCCACTTAAACCATGATCAATAGCCACTTGTTGGCTAGACGCTCTAAAATAAACACCCTGAACTTTTCCACTAATATGGGCGATATAACTTACATTCATATTTGCTGTTCCTTAACGTAGTCTGAAATAACTTAATTTGAAGATTGCGCCAGAGCTTTGCATTGACTACACTCTGCGCAATTTCATTTTCCAATTTATTAAGTATAGTCACATGTCAGCAAGAATTTATTTAAAAGTAAGCCGAGACAAGTCTTTATTAAGAAAACATCCTTGGATATTTTCTCAAGCGATCAATAAAATCAAGGGAAACCCAATGTTGGGCGACACCGTAGATGTTTTTGATCACCGGGAAAAATGGCTTGCTCGCGGTGCCTATTCACCAGAATCACAAATTCGCGTCAGAGTGTGGAGCTTTAACGAAAGCGAAGAAATTAATAGCGAATTTTTTCGTAATAAATTATTAAGCGCTCAATCTAGACGTGAATGGTTTATTGAACAAGGTGGCTTAACCGGTTACCGTTTAATTGCCGGTGAATCTGATGGTTTACCCGGTATTACTATTGATAAATACGACAACCTAATTGTTTGCCAATTACTCAGTGCAGGTGCTGACTTTCAACGTTATACCCTCGTTGAAGTCATTAAAGAGCTTTACCCTGAATGTAGTATCTATGAACGTTCTGATGTTGATGTACGTAAAAAAGAAGGTTTAGAGCCCGTTACAGGCTGGTTAACTGCCCCCCTTGAGTCAACAGCATGCATTATTAAAGAGCATGGCTTGTCAATTAATGTTGATATTGCCAAGGGTCATAAAACAGGTTTTTATTTAGATCAACGTGACTCGCGAGTAACTGCCGGTCGGTATGCTAAGAATAAATCAGTGCTTAATTGTTTTTCTTATACGGGTACATTTGCCTTACATTGTGCGGCAAATGATGCCAAAGAGGTTATTAACGTTGATGTTTCTCAATCAGCACTCGATTTAGCCCAAGAAAACATTGTGCTTAATAATCTTCAAGACAAGAATGTTTCTTTTGTTAAAGCGGATGTGTTTAAGTTACTCAGACAATACCGTGAAGAAAAACGTCAGTTTGATATGATCATTTTAGACCCACCAAAGTTTGTTGAATCTAAAGCGCAATTAACGGGTGCTTGTCGTGGTTATAAAGACATCAACATGTTAGCGATGCAATTGCTCAAGCCAAATGGCATATTACTGACCTTTTCGTGTTCAGGTTTAATGGAGGCAAGTCTATTTCAAAAGGTGGTGGCTGATGCTGCGCTTGATGCCCGCCGTGAAGTGCACTTTGTTGAACGCTTGCAGCAAGCAGGCGATCATCCTATTTCAAGTAATTATCCAGAAGGCTATTATTTGAAAGGCTTAGTTTGTCAAGTGAGTTAACTTTTTACGTTATAATACAACTAAAAAACGAGCGAATTACGCTCGTTTTTTAGTTATTACACGGCTAATTGCTAATCTATTTCTGCAATATTAATCCCAATTAAAAAGCACTCATCACCTTCTTCGGTGACTCGTACTATTTTTCCCAAAACTTCAAGCGGTTGAACATTACTACTCGCAGAGCCCACGCTAACTTTAACATGGGTATTCAACTCTAATGGGTGGGTCATCTCAATGGCTATACCCGTAGCACTTAAATCACGACAAGTCGCCAATATTTGGCTATTCGCTTCATCATCGATAATGGTTACAGTTACATCACTATTTAACATCATCCGATAGAAGTCTCGTTTATCATCAAAGTTAACCATTACTACTCCCTATTGTTATTTGAATTTATTTACTGACTCTTTTATACCCATTGCCGTGTTTACTGTCAAATTTTCATGGTTGAAATTGTTGATAAAACCCGCTTAATTTGCTGAAATTTCTTTCAAATGATTTAAAATTCGCTTTGCTGAAACCGGATAAGCTGTTTTTAAGTTTTGTGCAAAGACTGAGACACGAAATTCTTCCATCATCCAACGAACGGCTAAAATTTCCTCCGCAACCGGTTTACTTTTATTTTGTTTAGCAAGTAACGCGAGATAAACATCATTGACTTTCGCAACCTCTAGCATTTTTAATCGGTCTTGGTGTGGATCAACAGGCAGCTTTTCCATGCGTCTTAACATCGCTTGTAAGTAACGAGCAATATCATCTAATCGTTGATGGCCAGAAGCTGTAACGAACCCTTTAAAAACAAGTAAACTCAGTTGTTCTTTAATGTCGGCTTGTGCTTGAATAACCTCTAAAGACATTCGGCCCTTTAATTTTTTACCTATTTCATGGGTTAACGTTAATACTTTTTCTACTTTTAAAGCAGATGCGAGCACACAGTCAGCCAATTCGGCGCGGACATGGTCTTTTGCTTTTTCAAAGTCATTTTGGTTACGCGGAATTTCGCCATGCTCTTTCACCAAGTGCTGACATGCGGCGACAATACAGTCGTCTAATAAATCAGGTATTGAACCAAACGGATTGAAATATAAACTTAGTTTCGCTTTATTGGGTAACTTCTGTTGTAAATATTTCACCGGAGAAGGAATATTCAACAAGATCAGTCGACTTACACCATTAATCATCGCTTGCTCAGCTAAACTTTCTTGCTCAAATAACTCAATAGCCACCGTTTTATTTTTATCAACCAAAGCGGGAAAGGCTTTAATGGTAATATTGGCAATATTTTTCTCATAGCCTTTGGGGATATCGTTGAAATCCCAAGTGGTAATTTGTGCTCGCTCTATTCCTTTATCCGCCACTTTTTTAATTGATGCTTTTACTTTTCCTTGTAAAGATGCTTTTAACGGCTCGAGCTTGCGGCTCTGATTAATGAGCTGCCCTTTTTCGTCAATCACTTTAAAGTTCATCGTTAAGTGAATAGGCAATTCAACATCTTGCCAAATATCTTCGGGTAAACGTACACCGGTCATTCTTAATAAATGTTTTTCAATAGCATCGGTTAGTTTTCCGTCAAACTCACTAATGGCTGATAAACAAGCTTCGGCGTAATTAGGTGCAGGCACAAAATTTCGGCGTAATGACTTTGGTAACCCTTTGATCAACCCAATAATAAGTTCTAAACGTAGTGCTGGAATTAACCAATCAAAATCACGGTCTTCAATCTGATTCAAAATTCCAACAGGAATATGCAAACTAATGCCGTCGTCAATATCACCTGGGGTAAAATGATAACTCAGTGGCAAGGTCAAATTACCTTGTTGCCAAACATCAGGATAATCATTAGCAGATAATTTTTTAGAGGTTTCGTTTAGTAAGAAGGCTTCTGTAAAACTCAGACGTTGAGGATCGCTTTGTTTAGATTTTTTCCACCAAGACAAAAAGCTACGTTGACAAACAATGGTTTCAGGGAGTTTTTCATCATAAAACTCAACCAAGCGCTCTTCATCAACTAAAAAGTCTTTACGACGCGCTTTTTGCTCTAGCTTTTCAATGCTGGCAACTAATTGATGGTTTTGTTGATAGAATTTTTCATTTATTGTGCTATCGCCATTAACCAAGGCTTCACGAATAAAAATTTCTCGACAGGTATGTGGCTCAATATGGTTAAAGTTTATTTTCCTTTTTGCAACGATGGTTAAGCCATATAAAATAACGTTCTCGAACGCCATTACTGCGCCCTGCTTTTTCTCCCAATGCGGCTCGCTATAATTTCGCTTAATTAAATGTGTCGCTAATGGCTCTATCCACTGTGGTTCTATTTTTGCCACCATGCGCGCAAATAATCGGCTTGTTTCAACCAACTCTGTTGCCATGATCCACTTAGGCGATTTCTTCGCCACACCCGATCCTGGAAAAATAAAGAATCGGCTATTACGCGCGCCTTTATATTCTCTATTTTCGTCAAGTTGCCCTAAATGGCTAAGCAAGCCAGAGAGTATCGCTTGATGAAGAATGTCATTATTATTATTTTCTGTGGGCGCTTCGTTTTTGCCCGCGTCATTGTTATGAGCATCAAGTAACGGTGGCGTATATTCAATACGACTCATTGGGATACTTAAATCACGCAATGAATGTTTGAGCTGACTAAAAATATCTTGCCATTCACGAATACGCATATAAGCTAAAAACTCTTTTTTACACATATTTCGAAATTGGTTATTGGTCAGAGCTTTTTGCTGCTGTTCAATGTAATGCCACAAATTAAGTAAACTAATAAAGTCAGATTCTTTGTCTTTAAAGCGATTATGCTTTTCGTCGGCCGCTTGTTGCTTTTCATGTGGACGTTCACGTGGGTCTTGAATACTGACCGCACTGACAATAATAAATATTTGCTCGATACAGCCTAAATCAATCGCTGACAAAATCATTTTTGATAAGCGTGGGTCTGTTGGAAACTTTGCTAACATGCGCCCCGCTTTAGTTAAGACAATTTTATTTGGTTGTTTCTCAATCGCGGCTAATTCTTCCAGTAAAGAAACACCGTCATTAATATTGCGGTTGTCTGGTGGTTGTACGAAGGGAAAGTCGCTTATTTCACCTAAATCAAGCGCCAGCATTTGTAAGATAACGGTGGCAAGATTGGTACGTAATATTTCTGGGTCGGTAAACTCAGGGCGTCCCAGAAAATCATCTTCACTGTATAAACGTAAACAAACACCAGCAGAAACACGCCCACAACGCCCTGCTCTTTGATTAGCACTAGCTTGTGATATAGCTTCAATAGGCAGTCGCTGTACCTTAGTGCGGTAACTATAACGAGAAATACGCGCAGTACCGGGATCAATAACGTATTTAATACCAGGTACCGTTAAGCTGGTTTCAGCAACGTTAGTGGCAAGCACAATATTACGTCCGCTGTGAGGTTGAAATATTCTATTTTGCTCTTGCACTGTTAATCGTGAATACAGAGGCAGCACTTGAGTATGACGTAAATTCGCTTTTTCTAATGCTAAAGCTGCGTCACGTATTTCTCGCTCACCGTTGAGAAAAATAAGAATATCGCCCTGGCTAATATGACCCAGTTCGTCAACCGCTTGTAAGATACCACTGATGATATCATTGCTGTTCACTTCTTCCGTTTCATCATTATTATCAGCATTAAGCGGACGATAAAGTATTTCAACGGGAAAGGTACGCCCTGATACTTCAATAATAGGCGCAGGTTTTCCTGAGGCTGAAGCAAAATGCTTTGAAAATCGTTCAGGGTCAATCGTTGCCGAGGTAATAATGATTTTTAAATCAGGGCGTTTCGGTAGTATTTCTCGCAAGTAACCCAGTAAAAAATCTATATTTAAACTGCGTTCATGGGCTTCATCAATAATTAACGTATCATATTTTCTCAGTAAACGGTCATGCTGCATTTCAGCCAGTAAAAT
Organism: Colwellia sp. MB02u-14; assembly: GCF_014076915.1. NCBI lineage: Bacteria > Pseudomonadati > Pseudomonadota > Gammaproteobacteria > Alteromonadales > Colwelliaceae > Colwellia > Colwellia sp. MB02u-14. The sequence goes on along the minus strand of NZ_JACGUX010000065.1, from coordinate 65,583 downwards.
ACCGTCAGTCATTAATTTGATATAGCTTTTATCGCTGACTAAATCATTAAAACGGACTTTATAACCGACTGCGTCGCCTAACTTAGTCGATAACTCATCCGCAATACGCGTTGCAACAGTACGGGCAGCAATACGACGAGGCTGGGTATGGCCAATCATTCCATCAATACCACGCCCTAAAGCCAGACATATCTTCGGAATTTGTGTGGTTTTACCCGAACCCGTTTCACCCGCGATAATAACCACTTGGTTTTCCATAATGGTCTTAGCGATAAGATCAGCATTTTGTGAAACCGGTAAACTTTCTGGATAAGTTATTTTAGGCACACTTTGAATTTTAAGCTGCTTTTTCTGAATCGACTCATCAATATGGGCGGAAATTTGCTTAAGTGTTTTTTGCTGCTTCTCAAAATCAGTGGCTTTTTTACTCGACATCAAACGTTTTTTGAAACGAAATTGGTCAGACTTTAGACACAATTGAAGGCGGCTAAAAAGCTTATCAATATTAATAGCTTGATTGGGCTGAGACTCAGGTGAGGTAGTGATAGATTTTTCAGAAGACAAGATGAACTCAAACAAAAAAGGCAAAAGGGAATTTTACCAGCTTTATTAAGTCTGTACCACTTCAATCAAGTGGTACAAATAGACAGTGTAAAATTAACTCAGCTGACTAAGGTTTAAAGGTACTGCGGGTATATCTGTCAATACCGTATAGAACATCATTACGACATATAGTACCCAGTAAAATACCATCTTCGTCTACCACAGGATAAACTTTAGGTTTATTCTGTAACATGCTTTGCGCAAGTTCTATGACACTGTCAGAGGGTTTAACTGATAATACTTCTTTGCGCATCAACGCGGCAACATCACTCACATGTTCATTATGATAAATCGTCTGTAGCATTGTTGCTAAAACATCACTTTCAGAGAGAAAACCAATAACACGATTTTTACCATCGATCACTGGACCACCTATTTGTTTTGTTTTTAAAAAGCGCAATGCAGCCTCTTCCACCACCATTTCAGCAGTAAACGTAACGGGATAATGGTTCATATAATCTTTTACCTCTATGCTTTCCATAAACGCCCCTCAATAATTAAAATTTAAATGCCATGCGATAAAAATAACTGTAGTCGCTTTTATTCAATAAATCATGAATTTAGTAAAAATAAATCATTTAATGATTGAGTGCTTATTTTATAGACAATACGAAGTAAATAGCCTGGTTTATCAGGCTTTATTAAAGATTCTATCGTGCGTTAGAGTAGAGACAGTAAAACGGGATCGGCAGAATTTTTTAAGGTGTTTGATAATGCATGGTATGAAAGCGAAAATTGTTTACGTAAATGTGATTTTAGATGAGGTTTAACCACTTTAGGCTTTATCACTTTTAATAAACAAAATAACGCTAAAGCATGCAATGTTTCATTTTCTGGTAATGCGGATTGGCGATTAGCATTAGGGTTATTACACGAACCACAGCCCCCTTTAAATTGATAAGCGGTGTTGCTAAATATAACGCCAAACCCCATAAAACAAGCGATAATATCAACCGCTTGTGGAATGTATTCTTCTCCGCCTGGAGGTAAACTTCGTTGTTGAACAATCAGTATATTGGCAAGATTCTGCACAATAGAAGAAATAAGGTCTTGCGGTTGGTTGACTTGGTTTGCGCGATAAGAAAGCATGATTGGCTGTTGTTGCAGCTTTTCGCTATCCTCATCGTTCAATTTGTCAAAAGGTGTGTTATCACCTCGGCAATGGTCAACCATGTTAAACGGTGGAATGATTATTTGTTGACTGCCAGCAAAAAATCGCTCTGGAGTAACCAAAAGGATAGGCCACTCTTGCATGCCAGCATATTGGGTTGTTTGCTTAAAAATACTCAGCGCCATTTCATGCACACTGCTGACACTGCCCTGATAAAATTGATTATTAGGGAGCACAAGCTGACTGTTATTTTTAAATTCTAACACATCAAAATGGCTAAGCGCCCAAGAAAAGGTATCGAGGATCCATTGATGACTATCGGCATCAATAACATCGCTTATTTCAAGTTGGCTAGACGGTTTAGTGAGCGCTAATAATTTGGCTAACATAACAAATAATGACTCACTGCGTTACTGGGCATCGGTTAACTGAGCAGACACTTCTTTTTCTTCAAGAAGTGCTCGTTCAGCTTTTGAAATATAACGAGGCTTATTACTGGTGTGCAATTTAGCATTCGCTTTTTTTTGCTTACTTTTTAATGTGGCGTTGATTTTTTTCTTACGATTCATTTTACTTTCTACATTTTTAATTTATAAATAGCTAACTAAGTGAATAATGACCTACAGACAAACAAGGTCTTTATGGTTTAAGTAACGGATGGTCTTCAGGTAACTGCTTTGCTATCCACATCGCTAATCGGTGTTTCATACTTTGTAAATCTTCACCGTCGGCAGGTGATGCTTGAATAAGTTTGTCGTTAACTAATAAACGGTACAAGCTTTCAACTTTATCTTTTGAAGCATTCGTTGCAGAGAAACCGTTATAACCACGGTTCATTGCATATTTTTCACCAACTTCAATCGCTTTTTTTAATAAAGCGGTTTCATTTTTCATTTTTTTAGTTTTTTTCATGGGACTTCTTTTATTGTGACTTCATATCAAAGTAAAAGGCATTTAACTTATTGCCATCAAGGTCGCGAAAATATCCAGCGTAAAAACCATCAAGACCGCGAGGTCCAGGTTTGCCTTCACACGTGGCTCCAAGTTCGAGCGCTTTTGTATAGAAAGCATCAACCTTGCCTGTTGAATCTAAAACGATTGCGACCATTACACCGTTGCCAACTGTTGCCGGTTGTTCATTAAAAGGTTTAGCGACGCACAGCCCTGCTTGCTATGGTCTTAGTCCAAGCGACAAACTGGTCTGTTGCTAAAAAGCGCTCTGCGCCAATTGAAGGGAACAGCTCATCATAAAATACCACGGCTTTTGCTAAATCATTTGTTCCTAAGGTGACGTAATCAATCATAATAATCCCCTTTGTTAAAAATGTTAAGTTAACGTTTTATTATTTATAGCTTGAAAGTAACACCTTCGTAAACTGCTCGGTACTAATTTCTTTGCCATGTTCAATAATTAACTGGTCAAGAAGCACAATATCAGCTTCTAACGACGACATGGTAAGGGTATTGTCGTCTAGGTTATAAAGCTGCTTTAAACTCGCATAATAAAATTTTAAAACAATTAACGCTTTTTCATCACCGTTAACACTCGCTTGCTTAATCTTTTTTAAGCGACGATAAATAATATTTTGAATTTGCTTGAGTTGCCAAACATAATAAATTTCATTAAAAAATGGTGTGTTTTTTAATTGTTGTAGTATTGCTGCACACGCCAGTAATGCGAAAATAACGCCTAAAAAGTTATAGCGAAAATTACTCCCTTGGTCAGCTGAAGCTGTCGTGGTGTTAGCGAGCATATCAAGGGCTAATGGATCCGAGAATATAGTAATCAATATTGCACCAAAGGCAATGGCTAATATCGCTAAGGTAATAATGAAGCCAACAATCACTTGATTAAGTTTGCTACGATACGTTTTTTTATTTATGTCTTTTAACGTCATGCTACCACTTATTTAATGGGGTCACTGAAATTCAAGCGACATTCTAACGTAATTTCTCTGAGGAAACCGCTTTCCATCGCTTTATTTTTTATAAAGGTCGACACCTGAATAGCGAGTCGTTTTTGTGGTTACTCCCTGTCGCCAAACATTCGCTAAGGCGGCGACACTAAGCTTTTGCTTGGCGCGGGTGATCGCGGTATACATTAATTCTCTTGAAAGCAGTTTATTGTCTGTTTGGTCTGGTAATACCATCACCACATGTTCAAATTCACTGCCTTGTGTTTTATGAATAGTCATGGCATAAACGGTTTCATGTTGGGGCAAACGTGCTGGGTTAACCCATTTATATTCATTATTGGCTTGTTCAAAAACAGCCATTAAATGCCCTGCGTCATTCTTCCACAATAAGCCAATATCGCCGTTATATAAACCTAGGGCATAATTATTAACATTTATCATAATGGGTTGACCACAATAACGGGTGTCAAATGCGTTTATATGCCCGTGTTTAACTAATATATGTTGTACTTGCTCGTTTAACGACTCTACCCCTTGTTCACCAACACGCGTCGCACATAAAATACGAAACTGTTGTAATTGTTTAAAAGCTGCTGAGACCGTTTTTTGTGCAAAAATAGGAACATAATAACGTTGTACTAAGTCAGCCAACCATTCACTTGGCTTTCCGGCAAGCAAGCGTAAAGTACTCTGGTGTTGAAACGTGTTTTCGTTATCATCATCACCGACTAATAACGGTTCATTTAATAACTGCCAACTTTCGTTAAAACGGCCATTAATAACATGACCCGCTATTTTTCCTATGCCTCCTTCACCATCGAAACGTCTACTTTTTTCAAGAAACACCACGTGGTCAGCGGGCAACGTTACGCCTAAAGATTTAGGCGATTTTTTCCACAGGGGTAAGTTAGGGAAGTCGGTAGTTTCTGATAAATACTGTTGATTTTCGCAACTATAGCCTCGGTGTGGCTTAGGGGCTAAATCATTAAGCACACTGCCTGCAGCAACCGATGGCAATTGGTCTGCATCCCCTAAAAGTATCACTTGGCAGTGATTTGGCAGTGCTCTAAAAACACGGACCATTAAGGCTAAGTCAACCATTGAAACTTCATCAATCAACAGAACATCAATATTAAGTAAATTGTCTTGGTGGTGACGAAAATTAACACTATTAGGAATAACACCTAAAAGACGATGGAGTGTTTGTGCCTCATGGGGAATTTTCGCTAAAACCTGCTCGCTAATTTGACCTTTAAAACCATGTAAAGCATTAGTGACTGACTCTGACAAACGCTGGGCCGCCTTTCCGGTTGGTGCAACTAAAGCTATCTTTATTTCTTTATTAATATGCTTATTTGGCGTTAATTGAACAGATGAATTTAACATCACCAAAGCAGCTAACAACTTGGTCACCGTATAGGTTTTTCCAGTGCCCGGACCGCCCGCGATAATGCTAAATTTTTTGTTAATCGCATTGGCCACAGCTACTTTTTGCCAGTCTATATCATCATTACTCTGCTCTAACGTTTCTGCTGGGAATAATACCGCTAAGCAGTTTTTAATGTCAGCTGGGTCAAAGGCTTGTAGGTTTACATCGTGGTGTTGGGCATTTTTAGCTGAAATAAACTGTAATAGTGCTTGTTCAAAGTGGTAATAACGACGCAAATACAACTTATTATCATGAAAAACAATCGCTTGGTTGTCCTCGGCAGTAATAGATAATTGCTGGCATAACGCAACCAAATCGGGTGCATTGTTAAAAGTAAAACCATGATGGGTAACGATGCCTTGTTTATCGCAACTATAACCAAAGCGACTATTAGCCAGTGTGGTGATAGGCAAACAGCTATGACCTGCTCTAAGGCTTTCACTGAGCGCGATAAGCAAATGAAAAATTTGTTGATTATTATTTGTATCGTTTTTAGCAAGACTTTGTTGAATTTCTTTCGCAAAAAAGTAGTCAACCGCTTCAATGTTATTAAGTTGCTCTTGAGCATAATGAAATTGCTTATATGGCGCGGTCATTTTATGTTTCTCCTAGAAACAATTGGTCTAGTGCTTCAAGTTCTTCAACGCCAATATTTCGATAATACACACCACAATTTTTATGTTGCTCTTCATCTGTCATTCCACGTAAATACAGATAGTAAGCACCGCCAAAATGTGTGTTTACGTCATAATTTTCGAGGCTATAACTTAAATAACGATGTAGGGCTAAAGCATAAATAAGGTACTGTAAGTCATAGTGATTTTTTTCAATATTGTCTTTCATGGCTTGTTGACTGTAGTCACTAAAGTCATGACCTAAGTGGCTTGACTTATAATCACAGATATAATATTTATTGTTGTGCTCAAAAATCAAATCAATAAAGCCATGCATCATACCTTTTAGCTGTTGATATGCCGGCAAACGTACCGTTGATTGCTGAGATGATTTACTGTGCATATTGCGATGTTTAGACAATATATGGGTTAATTTTTCAGTACTCGCTGAACACATTGGGTAATAAAATTCACTTTCTCGTAGCGTTTGTTGTTGTTGTAAATCACCTAAACTAAAAACCTCTGCGCCCCCTATAGGAAAACGATCACTCGAAGACTCAGTATGAGCTTCGACATCATCCGCTCGATCACAGTTTAGTGGTGCGTTGATCATTTGTTCAAGCCAAAGTTGCAGATCTTCTGCCTGGTAACCCGGCGTTAATTCACCATACTTTTGTAACGGCCAATGCATAGCCTCTTGCCAGTCAGGCGCATTAAAATTTGTGTGCTCTAAAATATCATGTAATAAATTGCCGGTATGAGCGCCCTTTGCTAAATTAAAGCGCAATAAACGACTGGCTTGAGGCGCACTTGACTGCAGTTCACCACTTGCCACTTTCTCCAGTGAATTGTCACGATCAGGTGAAGATACTCCGCCGTGGCGTAAATTTCGGCTTAATGCTGAAAATGAACTTAGCCACCAATCACGTTCTATTTTGCCGTTAAAATGCGCAACTTCACCGCTAATATGGCTAATTTCAGATAGCGGGGCTTCTTGTGCAATAAGTTCGCTCGCATTTTCAACGCTAGAAAGTCGCACTAAACTTATGCTGTTGGGTTCATCATTTGCCAACCGTAATAAGTTTTCTTCGATATCTTGTTCTGCTTGCCATTTTAAGGCACTGCCAAGAGGAGAATGTTGTGCTTTATCAAAGCTTGCCGTTAATATATAACAGCGCCTTTCTGCACGGGTTACCGCAACATACAATAAACGAATAGCTTCTGCGTATGCTTCATTAGCCATTGACGCCTTAGCATGTTCTGAGCCGTCTAAGCTTAATTTTAACTCTAGATTGTCGTCATGGTATTCAATAAAAGTAACAGCGCTTACACCAAACTTAAGTGGATCTTTATGTCTTGTTGCAAACGGCACAAACACTACGGGATACTCTAAACCTTTTGAACCATGCTGAGTAATAATACGTATTAAATTGTCGTCACTTTCTAAACGTAATTCAGCTTCAATTTCAGGATCGTCGACGCGGCTTTGTTGTTCAAGCCAATACAATAATTCTTGCGGTTGGCGGTGTCGTTGACTGGCCGTTTGCAGTATTTCAAATAAATGCAATAAATTGGTCAAAATACGATCTTGGTTTTCATCTGATATACAGAAATGGTCATGCATTAATTTTAATGCCATCGAAATAAAACCTTTATACAGCCATTCATTGCGCAGTTGTTCAAAGTCAAATTTCAAGGCTTGCCAAGCGAGTTCATCCGCTTGTAATTCACGGTATGCTTTAGGATGATAATTGAGTAAATCACAAGCAATTGCGGCACTGAAATAACGTTCGTTCTCAACAAACAAGATGCCTTTAAGTAACTGTATTAATTGATGTGTTTGTTCGCTTTTCATCAAGTTAGCGCGATTACTCATAAAGACTGACGCTAAGTTGGCATTTTCTAAGGCTTGCTTAATATCTCTGGCCTCAGCGCCATCACGCACGAGAATAGCAATATCTTTCGAGGTTAATTGCTCACAACTTTCTGTGGCAGAGGTACTCAGTAAACGAATAATTTCGTTAGCACACCACGTGGCCATAACCGGGCGAAAACTTTGCGCGACCGATTTCTTTGCTTCTTCATCAACAAAGTGAATAAACTGTAAGGCGTTGTCTGCACTAGCGTGATATTTTTTAAGCGCTGGTGGCGAAGCCTTCACGGGAATATAAGGAATGTCGTAACCAAAAACATGACTATTTCCCTCTATAACGTCTACGGTTTCTTTAATGGCTTCACCATAAAACAAACGGTTATAACCGGTGATCATAGCAGGCGTAGAACGCCAGTTAGTATCCATTAGCCATTGATAATCACAATCTTTACGCGCTGATAAATAAGCAAAAACATCACCACCACGAAATCCATAAATCGCTTGTTTAGGATCTCCAATCATATACAAAGCAGCTTGATTTTGATGATAATAAATAGCTTCAAGTATCGAAAATTGTAAGGGATCGGTATCTTGAAATTCGTCGACTAATGCCACGGGATATTGTTCAAATAACGTTTGCGCCAGTATTTGCGCGTTGCTATTCTTTGCTTGTAAACAATGGGCAAGTGTCGAAATAAGATCGTCAAAACTTAATATATTGGCATTATTTTTTTGTTCTTCAATACGGATACGTATTTGATAAATACCTTGGCGGACAATTACGAGTGCTTTCGCTTTTTCAATTTTCTTAGCTAACGATTTTAATTCAGCTTTAACGGTTTTTACTGGTTCAAATACCGCTAACAGTTCAACTTTACCCGCCGAGCGAGCGTAACGTTTACCGTCAATAAAAGCGTCAGGCATTTTTTCATTACCCACGCTAATATCATCAACCAAGCGATGTAACCATTGTACTAACGCATCAAGTTCTTGCTGGCGTTTCTCCCTTTCTGCGCCTTTTTTAACATCGATAAGATACTGAGTCAGTAGCGGTACGTTACTTTCTAAGTTATCAAGCGCTTGCTGAGTTAATTCGGTAAATTGTTGCTCTATCTCATCAACGTTAACAACATCAAGCGTATTTTGTTTGCTAATAGCTTTTGAAAATTGACTGAGAAAACTGAGCGGATTTTGCCAGAACTGCATCACTTGCGTAAACTGCTCGGGGCTATCTTTGGCTAACACTCGATACCAATCTTGGCAAGCTTGTAACACTAAGTCTTGGCAACTGGTTTCCATTTGTGCATTAAAAGCGACACCGCTGGCAAAAGCGTGCTGGCTTAATACGCGCTTACAAAACCCATGAATAGTGAATATAGCGGCTTCATCAAGATATAACAGTGCTTGGCGTAAGCGTATTTTTGCCGATTTTTCATCAATATGTGTACTGATCGACTTAAAGAACTCATCTTCAACAATGAGTGCATCCCACTCGCTTAATGCCTGTCGAATAAAGTTGTCAATACGCCCACGTAATTCTTCAGTCGCATCTTTTGTGAAGGTCATGACCAATATTTGTTCAACAGGTAATTGCTTTTCGAGTAATAATCGTAAATATAAACGGGTGATATTAAAGGTTTTACCGGTGCCCGCACTCGCTTCAATGAGATGTTTTCCTACCAGAGGGATTTCGTGAGCAATGAGATTATTCATCTTCATTTTATTTGCTCCTGAGCTTGCCACATCGGTTGATAAAGTGCCGTAAACGTTGGCTGATGCTCAGAAAACTCAGGACATTGTTGCCAGAAGTAATGCATGTAAGGGTCTTGTCCTAAGGGTTTGATCACGCTGAGCATGCTGCTATTGTCTGACCATATTTTTTCAAAGTGGCTTTGTTGAAAGGCTTTCGCTTTAAAGAACTTTTCGACTAATTCGGTGTTAAGCAGTAAAGCTTGCTGCTGCCCTTTGAGATAAGTTTCAACAATAAAAGCTAAATGCGCCTGAGCATTGTCTACTTGGCTAAAGCGGTATTGGGTTGGTTTTTGACTTTTTGTATCAAAGTAAAAACCTTTGGTTATTTTTACCTGCGCGAGCATGCTTTGCTCTTGTGTAAGATTAGCGGTATTCAATGTCGCTGCATGGTCTTGCCAACATTGAAGAATGAGTTGATGCAAATAAAGACCAAATAAGTCTTTACCTTTTGCGGAAGAGCTTCGATAGAACATCAAACTATCTTCTTGGACAGGAAAATTGGCATCAAGAACAAAGTGGCTATTATTGGCAAGAACCAAGTCGAGCTCGGCATTAATAAAAGTAATTGGCGCGTTAGCTGTCGTTAGCTGACTTTCCGTGCGAATAAATTCACTAAAATTCTCACTGTCATCACGCCAGCGCTCTAAACTGTCATTTGTGCTGGGTAAATCTGGAAAAACGCCACTTACCCCTGCAGCACTCACCGCAGAAGTTATCTCTTGCTCGTTGCTACCCACTAAATAAAGCGCTAAAAGCTGCTGACGTAATAAGTAACTCTGCAAGAAGTTTTCACTAAATGGCTCAGTATCATCAAGCTGCGTCTCTCGAGGTTCAAAAAACAACTGTAAATGCCGTTGAGCAAAGGCCTTTGCGGGGTGCTGAAAAAAACGGATCAGTTCATTTATATCAACAACTTTAGTTTCGTTATCTGGTGTTATCTCAACCGGTAAAAGTAAGGTATCGGTTTGTGCTGATTTTTTAGCTGATTTAAGTTTCAGCCAATGAGGGTCGAAGCTTTTCAATTGCCCCAAATAGTTGTGCTCGCTGAAAGCTTGCATGGGTAATTGTTTAATATCTGAAGATCGATCATCACTATCGTTTTTTTCAATGACGCTGTCGCTATTATGCAGCTGCCAACCATAACTCGCTTCAAGGTATTCCATTAATTCTTTGAGAACTATTGACGGCTGTTTTTCATTATTATTACGAATGTTACGCCCTTGATAGCTTAAGTATAATGACTGGCGTGCTGATATTATCGCTTCTAAAAATAAGTATCTGTCGTCGCCACGGCGCGATCTATCACCCAATTCACTTTTGCTACTGGCCATAAGGTCAAAACCTAACGGTTGACGCTGTCGCGGAAATTCGCCGTCGTTCAAACCTAAAATGGCAATGACTTTAAAAGGAATACTGCGCATCGGTAACATGGAGCAAAAAGTAATTTGCCCAACCATAAACTGACGACCGGGATCTGGCTGACTAAAATGATTAGTAAGAAAGTCTCGTACGACACCTAAGCTGATTTTTTGCTGGTAATCAGCGTGTTGGCAATATTCAACCAACGCACCTATGGCTTGATCTATAACGTTAAAAGCGTTTTCATCGGTAACCTCGAACAGGCTATTTAACAGGGATAATAAAAATTGTTGCCACTTGCTTGCCGACTTTTCTTGAGCAAGGTGCTGGGAAAAATGCTGTAGTTGCTCGATGATCAGCATTAATTTACCCAATAAAATAGCGTCGTTTCCTTCAACATTAGGCAAATACAGTTGTTCGTCAACAAACATTGGGCTATCAGCAAAAGCAAAGCCGCGCATTAACCGTGATAAACCTTGTTGCCAAGTAAAGGCATTATTCACTTCTTTGCTGTGCAAAATCTGTTGTTTATGCTGTTGGTCAACACCCCAGTGCACGCAAGCTTGTTCGAGCCAAGCAGAAATTTTATCAAGCTCTTCAAGGCTCAGCGAAAACTTATTTTGTATTGCGGGTAAACGTAACATGCCGATAATTTGCGACACTTGAAAACGACTATCAGGCAAACTCAGTAATTGCGTAAAAGCGGCCACAATAGGTTCTGAGTCTTTACTAACTCTGTCGGCAATAGAACAAGGTAATGGCGGTATCTTGTCTGCTAGGTCTTGCCAACCCCGTGCGAAAACAGCACTGACATATGGGGCATATTGCTCAACTTGTGGACACATAACTAAGACATCTTTGGGTGTTAAGCTTTTATCGTCATTAAATTGGTGGAGCAGCCAATCGTGTAAGCCTTGTACTTCGCGTAATGCGCTATGAGCACTGGAAAAGACAATCGAGTTATCTTGCTGATTTTTAGGCGCATCTCTTGGATCGGTTAAGGTCAGAATATCTTGTTGAACTTGGTGTAATACCGATAAACTTTCTGCTTCATCACCCTTAACAATGGTATCAAAAACCTCAATATTTACGGTTGAATAGTCGTTAAGCAAGGCCATGAATTCACGCCCTTGTTGACCCAAATTAGCCAACAGCGGATTACCCACATTCACGGTAATATCGTCGTGGCCCTTAACCCATTTTGTTAATAGGTTAATCGCTTGCTTTTCTGATTGAATATCCCCCCAATAATCAAAACAAGGGTTGAGATGGAAAAAATGCACATCAAGATGTTCGCTTACCGCTTCGATGAAAGACAACCACATCGGTGCCATGGCATTAATCCCAAAAAAGGATAAGCGAGGTGGTAATAAATGCTTTTTCGTGGCTATATTTTCAATGGCTTTATTAACGAGCTCGAGTGGATCATAGCTTTGTTCTTCGGTTAACAATTGCCATAATTTTGCCTGCCATTTCTCTACTTCTACCGCTTGTTTTTGGTGAGCGAAACTTTTACTGGCTTTACCTTGGTGCCAATCATTGATCCATTGCGGTCTAAAAATTAAATATTGCTCATATAAATCGGCTAATTGGCACGCCAACTGATAACGTTTTAATGTTTGTTTATCACTAAATACGGTTGAGTAATCTTGCTCTTTTGTGACTGGAGACTCATTAATATTATCGCTTATATCAGCGTCTTCGGTGTCGGTAGATGTCCCTAGCCAGTATTGTGTTGCACTGGAAAAATCGGGGTCGTCGATAACAATTTTACTGCCAATAAGGGCATCTATTCGCCATGAAAGTACTTCACGAGAAAACGGTGACTGCTCTGGCACGTTATCGTCGCTAGCCATACTTCTAACAAGCTTCCACAAAAACTGCGAAGGTAACGCGTAACCAATATTCATACTAATACCGCGTTGCTGAGCTAACGACATGTTAAGCCAATGCTGCATACCGGCATTTTGCACAACAATCATTTCTTGGCTGAAGATAGGGAGTGGTGAAACCTGTTGGATTTTATCAAGAAGGGCTAATAAATTTTCCATTTTATTAGCCGGATAAAGATAGAACAATATGAAGACCTTAGAGACAATATTTTCTGGCTAAATTTAAGCATAACAATACAGATAAAGCTATCAAAATCACTGAGTTATTTTTCTAAAAACATCTTTTTTTATTGAATAAAATCTAAATGCGTCTGAAAATATTGGCCTAAAAAAGGCACTAAATATGCTTTTCCCACTGCAGCATAGTAGATAGCCACTAGCCAGAATAAAAAGACAACAATACCGATTGCCCAGCCAATAAGTGGTATAAAAGATAACAAGGTAAAAGTTAAGATAAGCCCTAAAGATTGCTTTAAATGAAAGGTAGAAAAACTTGAACGATTATAACTATGAAGTAGGATGGCAATACACCAACCAATCACAGTAAAGTAACTCATAATAGCGACAAACTTAGTCATATCAAAACCCGATTTACTCGGTAAATCAAACGATGCCATAGCCAAATATTCAAATGAAGCCATAAGATAAAGTTAGTAGAAAAATAAGCTTCCAACAAGTCTAAGTACCCTATTAGTGATTAATTTATCTCGAGGGGTAAAACTAATTCATCTTTACTTCATTATTATTGACCTTAATCAACAAAGACTGACTACAAGTTGTGGCATGCTCATTGTATCGTACTATTTGCGGCAGATACTTTACTGTAGAAGTAAGGTAGCTGTTCATTATTCTCACTTTAATACAGAGCATATTAGGCATTCTAATGGACATAGACTTTGACGAAATCACTTATTTGAAAAATCCAGGTCCTCTTGTACTAAAAGCTGATTATATTCAGTTCTTAATGACACTAACAGGACCTACAGTAATTGATATTACTGGTGATAATGAGGATAAATGTCGTGTTTTTACGACATTGCTTCATGGTGATGAGCCTTCGGGATTAATTGCTATGCACCGTTGGTTAACCGCTAACGACAAACTACCTGTTTCTACCACCCATGTTAGATTTATTATTTGTTCGGTTGAAGCCGCGACTATGTCGCCAATATTTAGTCGACGCTATCTTGATGGAGGGAAAGATATTAATCGCTGTTTTTCTGATGATGCCACTGGAAATTGTGGCTTTTGTCGTCGCGCTTTACTTATTGAGCAAGCCATTAAAGAGGTGACACCTGAAATTGTAGTCGATTTACATAACTGTGCGGGGTCTGGTCCGGCTTTTGCGGTAGCACCAATAATCACTCCTGAAACATTATCAATAACCTCTTATTTTTGCCAAACGATCATTTTATCGGGTTTGCAGTTGGGCACGTTAATGGAGCAAAAGTTCGATTGTCCGATGATAACGGTTAAATGTGGTGGTAGTAGCGACGAGCAGTCTCATCATGTGGCTTACGAAGGTTTAAAGCAATTAACCCTAAACGAAGAGTCGAAAAATTTTCAACAAAACAGATCGGTTGATATTATTTATAAACCCTTACGTTTGGTGTTACAACCAAACACAGGCTTATCTTATGACGATCATGATGAAGGGTTTACTGGGGTTTGTATAAAATCAAATATTGAACAGCTAAATTATGGTATTTCTCGAAAAGATCAAATGCTAGGCTGGGTTGATGACAAAGGACTTAATAATTTTGAACTCATTAATGAGCATGGCAATAACGTTATAAATGATTATTTTTGCTGTAAAAAAAATATTTTCAGATGTGGAGTTGATTTACGTATTTTTATGGCAACACATAATAGAACTATCGCTTTAAGTGATTGCCTGTTTTATGTCGTTAAAATGAATGGATAATAAAGTTTACTAAATATAAAAGGTTTTTTACACAAGTTAGCCGTTCGTTGTGCAAACAAGCGTCATGTTTATTCAGTTGAAGAAAACAATACTTGGAAAAAATATCTGCTACTCGGCAAGGTTGCAGCTTATATATTTATGGTGATAACACCACACAATTTCCTTAGTGGAACATCCTTCAAAATCTGAAGTTATTGCGGCAATAAATTCAAGGAAAAATGCTATAATTACGTTAGAATGCCTGCCACTTTATCTCTGCACAATTATTGAGACCCTGTTTTGATAGATTTTACGTTACTTGCCCTTTTTATTCCGACTATTTTTCTTATTTCTATATCACCGGGTATGTGCATGACACTAGCAATGACTCTAGGCATTTCTGTGGGTTATAAAAAAACGCTTTGGATGATGTGGGGTGAATTACTTGGTGTTGCTCTTGTAGCTATTGCCGCAGCTTTAGGTGTAGCGAAAATAATGTTCAGCTACCCTGAGATTTTTACTCTTTTAAAAATTTTTGGAGCGGGTTACTTAACGTATATAGCTATTAATATGTGGCAAGCCAAAGGTAAACTCGCTATTGACATAAAAGGAGAAAATGCAAGAGTAAGCAAGCAAAGATTATTGCAACAAGGCTTCATTACAGCAATATCTAACCCTAAAGGCTGGGCTTTTATGGTATCTTTGTTACCACCCTTCATAAATAGCCAACAATCATTAGTGCCACAACTTATTGTTCTTGTGGCGATAATTCTTATGTCAGAGTTTATTTGCATGACATTATATGCGACAGGCGGCAAAACACTGGCGCGATATTTAACAAAAAACAATAAAATATCACACCTTAATAAAATATCAGCTTGTTTAATGATGATTGTCGCACTTTGGCTTTTATTAGGCTAATCAGGTACTAAAAACGAGTAGAATGAAAATCAATAAAGAAAGTTGTTGGTACCTTGCTTTTACTGGCGACTTTATTTTCTATTGTTAACCATAACCGCCATATCATCTTATCCTCAGAGCAACTGCCCAACATTGTTTGTGCAAGAAAATAAGCGCTGTTTTTTTTAACTTCTTTGTTAAAAAACAGGGGTATCTTGCCCATAAACATGGTTTTTCCTTCCATATAGCCAACAACACTATATGAGTTTTCAGAGCGGATATTATCGTTAAATAGATGATCTTTTTTAAATTCCACTCGTATACTAAAGGGTAATTCTGTCAGGACTTTGTCGACGTTAAACGTAACTAAAAGCGTGCCAAATGTGGTATCAACTTCACAAGTACTTTGTGAAGTAATACATTGAAATGGTTGCTTTGGTTTTTCAATGACATGATTAGGTTCGCAGCCAGCGCTACTGAAGAAAAAAGAAACGATAAATAGTCTTTTATATATTGATATTTTAATGGGAAATACTCTCTTTAATACTTTATGTGTATTATTTATACAAAGCCTTGAAATATTATTGATCTACAACAACATTCACTGCATATTTTAATGACTTTTCACTACAAAATTATTACTATATACCGGAGATTTTTTATCGTTAGGTGAAATTTTTATTTTCAATGATAACTGTCACTAGTACTTAGTTTTCTTAAGTAGAAAAAATCGATTTACGTTTATAAATATAACTGCGGAAACCATAACATGTCACAAAGTAATGCGTCATCAGTAGACTACAATTTTGATGTTGTACGTCAATTTACTGTAATGACAGTAATATGGGGAATCTTCGGTACGCTTGTTGGTGTTTTAATTGCGGCTCAGTTAATTTGGCCTGCTTTAAATTTTGAAACACCTTGGTTAACCTATTCCCGTCTTCGTCCACTACATACTAATGCTGTTATCTTTGCATTCGGTACAAGTGCCCTATTTGCTACTTCTTATTATGTTGTTCAAAGAACCTGTAAAACAACACTATTTGGCGGCAAACTTGCTTCATTTACCTTCTGGGGATGGCAATTAGTTATTGTACTTGCTGCAATAACCCTTCCTATGGGTTATACCTCAAGTAAAGAATATGCTGAATTAGAATGGCCCATTGATATTTTAATTGCTGTTGTATGGATTAGTTATGCCATTGTTTTCTTTGGTACGCTTGTCAAACGTAAAACGTCTCATATTTATGTCGCTAATTGGTTCTTCGGTGGCTTTATTCTTACTGTTGCCGTATTACACATTGGTAATTCAATGGTAATTCCTGTTTCTATGATGAAGTCTTACTCAATATACTCGGGTGCGATTGATGCAATGATGCAGTGGTGGTACGGACACAATGCCGTTGGTTTCCTATTGACTGCAGGTTTCTTAGGTATAATGTATTATTTCGTACCAAAACAAGCTGAACGCCCAGTTTACTCTTATCGTTTATCTATTGTTCATTTTTGGGCATTAGTCTCATTATACATATGGGCAGGCCCTCATCACCTTCATTATACGGCACTTCCTGATTGGGCTCAATCTGTAGGTATGGTAATGTCTATTGTATTATTCCTTCCTTCTTGGGGTGGTATGATAAACGGTATAATGACGCTTTCAGGTGCATGGCATAAACTTCGTCATGACCCCATTTTACGTTTTCTGATTGTTTCATTGTCTTTTTACGGTATGTCTACCTTTGAGGGACCAATGATGGCGATTAAATCTGTAAATGCGTTATCTCATTATACAGATTGGACTATCGGTCATGTTCATTCTGGTGCTTTAGGTTGGGTAGCAATGGTTTCAATTGGCGCTATGTATCACTTAATACCAGTACTCTTTAATCAAGGTCGTATGTACAGTATTAAATTAATCAATGTGCATTTTTGGTTACACACAACGGGTATCGTTTTATACATAGTTGCTATGTGGATATCAGGTGTTATGCAGGGGTTAATGTGGAGAGCTGTTAATACAGACGGTACGTTAACTTACAGTTTCGTTGAAAGTTTAACGGCTTCATATCCATTCTACTTTATTCGTTTCGTTGGTGGAGTGTTAGTTGTCGCTGGTTTCTTATTGATGGCTTACAACATGTTCAAAACTATCTATGCTAAAGACGACAGTCTTAAGCCTGTAGCAATAGGTTAGGAGGCCGACTATGAAAAATAAACATGAAAAATTTGAAAAAAGTGTTGGTTTGTTTGCGATTTTCACTGTTCTCGCGATAAGTATCGGTGGTTTAGTAGAAATAACCCCGTTATTTTTTCAAAAAGCAACCACTACGCCTGTTGATAATCTTAGACCTTATACCGCATTAGAGATGGAAGGTCGTGATATTTATATCCGTGAAGGTTGTAACGTTTGTCACAGTCAAATGATCCGCCCCTTTCGTGCTGAAACAGAGCGTTACGGTCATTACTCTGTTGCTGGTGAAGGCGTTTGGGAACACCCTTTTTTATGGGGTTCTAAACGTACTGGTCCTGATTTAGCCCGTGTTGGTGGTCGTTATAGTGATGATTGGCATAGAGCTCATCTACTTGACCCTCGGTCAGTAGTTCCAGAATCAAACATGCCTTCATTTAAATGGTTAGCTGAAAACAAGTTAGATGGTGAATTAACCGAAAAGAAATTAACAACATTTAATTTCTTAACGCGCAATCGCAGCCATAAAGATGAACAAGGTAATCGTATACCGTTATATTCTGCAGATGATTTAGCTGGTGCTAAAGCGGCTGTTAAAGATAAAACGGAAATGGAAGCTCTTATTGCTTATTTGCAATCTCTCGGTCATGCGTTGAAATAATGATGATAGATTATGGCACCCTCAGAGGGTTAATAGCTTTATTAATATTGGCACTATTTATTATTATTGTGGTTTGGTCTTATTCTAAAAAGCGTAAAAACGCTTTTGATGAAGCAGCAAACTCTATCTTTGAAGAAGATAAAGAAAAGACTGAACTTAGTGACGTAAATAGCAAACAGGAGAGTAATAAAAATGTCTAGCTTCTGGAATATATGGGTTTGGGTTCTCACCCTAGGTACGTTAGTGGGTTGTTTTACACTTCTACGCTATTGTTTAAAGAACTTTGCAGGTGTTCCTGAAGGTGAGTCAATGGGACACACTTTTGATGGTATCGAAGAATTAAACAATCCATTACCACAATGGTGGAGTACATTCTTCTTGTTAACCATTATCTGGGCTTTTGGTTACCTAGCGCTCTATGGTTTAGGTAATTGGACAGGCTTTATTGGTTGGAAAAGTTCTAACCAAGGGATTTTGAGTCTCGCTGAGTCAAAGGCACAAGTAATCGCTGCAAAAGAAAATGGCTATTTAGTACAATACGATCGAGAAATTGAAGCCGCTGACATAAAGTACGGTCCAATTTTTGATGGCTATGCCGCACGTACTATTGAAGATCTTGCCACTGATAAAGAAGCGTTAAAAGTGGGTCAACGCCTATATTTACAAAACTGTTCTCAATGTCACGGGTCAAATGCAAGTGGTACAACCGGCTTTCCTAACCTAACAGATAAAGACTGGTTATACGGTGGTGATCCTCAATCAATTAAACATTCTCTCTTATACGGTCGTAATGCTAATGGCATGATCGCTTGGGGCGCAGCATTAGGCGGTGACCAAGGCGTAAAAGAGGTTACCGCTTATGTATTGAGTTTGAGTGGTCGTGAAGTTGACGTTGCAAGTGCAGCGGCAGGTAAAGAAAAATTTGCATTATGTGCATCTTGTCATGGTGCTGACGGTAAAGGCAGTTTAGCGATGGGTATTCCATTGGGTGCGCCAAACTTAACCGACAACATTTGGCTATATGGTGGTTCTCAACGAGCCGTTGAGTCATCTATTAAAAATGGTCGAGCTGGTGTAATGCCCGCATGGAAAGATATTTTAGGTGAACAAAAAATACATCTTGTTAGTGCCTATGTGTACAGTTTATCACAAAAATAACTGCGCTTAATTAGTCTCAATGTAAAGGCCTTGCCGTATTATTACCGCAAGGCTTTTTTATATTTTCCAAGCCAAGAATAGTTAGTAAATTGATCGTTTTTTAATAGTTCCCAATAGAAAAAAGTCGTATAATACAATCACTTTTATCAACTGAAATTTTTACATGAAAACATCTTGGTATAAAGAGCCTTGGGCTTGGTTCGTTTTTATTCTCCCTGCTACTGCGGTTGTTGCTGGTATTTCGACTTACTTTATTGCTAACCATAATCCCGATCCATTAGTCGTGGGTGATTACTATAAAAAAGGTAAAGCAATTAACCTAGAAGTCTCTAAAGTAAAGCTTGCCCAAAAATTAGGGATGCGCTTTGCATTAAAACTGCAAGATAACGAATTAATTATCAAACCTACCGGTATTGATAAAGTATTCCCGGTGTTAAATCTTAATTTTTATCACCCCACTCTTGCTGATAGAGATTTCTATTTAGCACTCACGCCTGACGGTAATGGCTATTTTAGGCATGTATTTGATGAAACAGTAAAGGGAAAGTGGCGCTTAACTATGACTCCTTTTGAAAATCACTGGAAAATTCAAAACACGATTACCTTACCCCAAAGCGAGTTTATCGATATTATTCCTAATATCAGAGAAGCAAACTAATATCGTATAGCTTCTTCTAATTTAGGTGCAGGGCAACCTCACCTAAGCTATAAAAATAGTAAACAGGTATATAATACTCCTTATTTCTTTGGCTATGAATATATGAAAACACTTTGTTATCACTGCGGTGAAATTGTCCCCAATGGCCTAAATTTATCATTGAAAATAGAGCATACCCAACAGCCAATGTGCTGTATTGGTTGTCAGTGTGTTGCACAAGCAATTGTTGATAACGGTTTAGGTGAGTATTATCGCTTTAGAACAGCACCCGCACAAAAAGGTGAACCACTGATACCTGAGCAGTTACAACGTAATAAGCTACTTGATGATGACGACTTACAAAGTGAATTTACTTATAAAACCGATGACTATAACGAGGCTATTCTTACCGTTGATGGCATAAGCTGCGCAGCTTGCGCTTGGCTTATAGAAATGCAACTTATCAAGGTTAAGGGATTAATCAACATAAATGTTAATGCCACAACACAGCGCGCGACAATTCGTTGGGATAATAATAACGTTCAATTGAGTGAGTTGATTAACCGTATTGCCAAAATTGGTTACCAAGCACTCCCATTCAAAGCAAGTACCGCAGAACAACTGAACAAAACTCAAAGTAATAATTACATCAAGCGTTTAGGTATTTCTGGCATTTTGATGATGCAGGTGATGATGATTGCCTTTGGATTATACTTTGGCGCTTTTTCAGGCATGGATGAGTACAACTTAATATACTTACGTTATGCAAGCTTATTTTTAACCATTCCTATTGTTACTTATGGCGCGTTACCCTTTTACAAAGGCGCGATTAATGCGTTAAAGATAAAGCGCTTATCGATGGATGTACCAGTCGCTATCGCTATTTCTCTCGCATTTTCAGCCAGTGCATGGGCGACCATCACTCAGCAAGGTGAAGTCTATTTTGAATCTGTGTCAATGTTCACCTTTTTATTGCTTATTGGTAAATTTTTAGAATTTAGAGCACGAAGTCGTGCAGCCGAAGTTTCAGCTAACTTGCTTAAGCTAATGCCAATGACGGCAACAAAGCTCATTAATGAAGACGGTATCAAAAAAGAAATACTGGTTCCTGCCAAAAAGCTTTGCCCTCTTGATATTGTTTTGATAAAACCTGGGGAAGTTGTCCCTGCCGACGGCACCATTATCTCTGGTAGTAGCCAGCTTAATGAAGCCATGTTATCAGGCGAGCAATTACCCTTAAATAAAGCCGTGGGCGATATAGTCTTTGCCGGTACTATAAATGGTGACGGTAATATTAACGTTGAAGTAAAACACCCTAGTGAGCATTCTTTTTTAAGCCAACTCATACGATTAAGTGAATCATCTCAAGCACATAAGCCTAAATTAGCGAAATTATCAGATAAAATAGCACAATATTTTGTTGCCGTTATTTTACTGACCGCCATAGGTACCGCTCTATACTGGCATCAACATTTACCTGAGGAAGCCTTTTGGATCACCTTGTCTGTTCTTGTTGCTACCTGTCCCTGCGCTTTGTCTCTTGCCACACCCACTGCGTTAACATGTGCGACCACACGCTTAAACCGTGAAGGCATCATGATAAAATCAGCACATGTCATGGAGACATTACCCAAGATAACCACCATTGCCTTTGATAAAACCGGTACCTTAACCTCGGGTGATTTTTCTATTAATCAAACTCAACTTTTTGATAATGAGCATTATAAATATAGTGAACAGCAGGTTTTATCTATAGCAGCCGCACTTGAGTCTTATTCAGAACACCCCTTAGCCAAACCGTTTAAATTATTCCGTGATTATTCATACACCACTGAACAGGTAGAAATTAAATCTGGTTTTGGCATTCAGGGTAAGGTAAATGATAAATACTATCGGATCGGTAAACCACAATGGCTGCTAAGTGACACAAACAAATCAACTGAATTTGAAACCGCTTCATGTTTATTATTAGAAGATAATGAATTAATAGCTGCATTTTATTTAACCGATGAGATCCGTGAAGATGCTAAAAATCTCTTAGGTAATTTGAAGAAGAAAAATATACATACCATTATGCTATCAGGTGATCACGCCGTGGGATGTAACAAAGTTCAAGCATTACTTCATTTAGATGAAGTACACTGTACTTTGTCGGCGACAGATAAAATGGCGATTATTAAGCAACAACCCAATGGTTCAACCATTGCGATGGTGGGAGACGGCGTAAATGATACCCCGGTGTTTGGTGCAGCTCATATTTCTATTGCGATGGGTAGTGGTACTGATATAGCTAAAAGTGGCGCAGACGTTATTTTATTGAATAATCGTTTAAAGTCAGTAACAACGCTGACACGTGTCGCCAGTAAAACCCGCCGTATCATTTGGCAAAACTA
Source organism: Colwellia sp. MB02u-14 (assembly GCF_014076915.1). Lineage (NCBI taxonomy): Bacteria > Pseudomonadati > Pseudomonadota > Gammaproteobacteria > Alteromonadales > Colwelliaceae > Colwellia > Colwellia sp. MB02u-14. Next base: position 43,194 of record NZ_JACGUX010000065.1, on the reverse strand, counting down.
TTTATGGGCATTTGGTTATAATGCTATCGTATTACCACTTGCCGTAGCAGGTTTCATTACTCCATACATGGCTGTAATAGGCATGTCGGCGAGTTCAATATTAGTCATCACCAATTCATTACGTTTACTCAAAAAATAATCGTGACACAAAAATAGAGAATAAAGACAATGAGCATTATTTATATTTTAATCCCTATTGCGATAATACTAACGGCCTTAGCCATATATCTATTTTTTTGGGCAGTAAAAACTGAACAATTTGATGATTTAGAAAAACAAGGCATGAGTATTTTATTTGATGATAACAACGATAAAAGCGCTGAGAATTCGCCTGAAGCTAACGGTATAGAAAAAAAAGACAATGATACGGGTATTAAGTAACTAATATGCTAAGTATTGATTATTTATCTGCTTTTATCATTGGCTTATTAGGTTCGGGCCATTGCATTGGTATGTGTGGTGGCATAACCACTATGCTAACATCAGCTATATCGCCTCAACATAAGGTAAGTGATCAATTTAAACTGGTCAGTGCTTATAATTTTGGCCGTATTTTTTCTTATACCTTAATTGGTGGTATTGTTGGATTTAGTAGTTCGATTGCTGCAAAAAATATTGGTGTACCCTTAGGTTTTCTTCGACTGTTCGCGGCAGTATTTTTAATATTACTGGGCTTATACTTGGGTCAATGGCTAATGTGGCTATCGAAAGTTGAAAAAATAGGTAAAGTCTTCTGGCGCTTTTTATCACCATTAAGTAAGAGGTTTATCCCTGTAAAAAATACTAAACAAGCTTTAGCATTAGGCGCTATTTGGGGATGGTTACCTTGTGGTTTAGTTTATTCAACCCTAACTTGGTCTTTAGCGAGCGGTAGTACCCTAACTGGCGCCTTGATAATGACATGTTTTGGTTTAGGTACCTTACCGGCGTTGTTGAGTATTTCATTAGGTTCTTTTGGAATAAAGTCTTTGTTAACTAACATGAAATTTAAAAAAATAATGGCCTTTATGATAATTATGTATGGAATATACAGTTTAATGATTGCATATCAACAGTTGTTTTAATATGATCGAAATTATTAAAGATAAATAAATCATTTAGGTTAATATGTATAAAAAGCCATGTTCTACATCTCAGCACATTCATTGTCAAAATTGTAGTATCAGTGAGCTATGTTTACCGTTTTCTTTAAATGAGAAAGAACTTGATACGCTAGACAGTATTATAGACCGTAAACGCCCTATTCATAAAGGTGAACAAATCTTTCAAGATGGCGATAAAATGCAAGCTTTATACGCTATTCGCTCTGGGACATTTAAAACATTCACGGTAAATGAACAAGGCGAAGAACAAATTACCGGTTTTCATTTAGCCGGCGATTTATTAGGTTTCGATGCTATTGCTGAATCAGAACACCCTAGCTTTGCAAAAGCGCTAGAAACATCAATGGTTTGTGAAATACCCTACAACACACTTGATGCATTATCGAATACTATGCCAAAGTTAAAAAAACAAATTCTGCGCATGATGAGTTCGGAAATACGCTCAGATCAGGAAATGTTAACCTTACTTAATCGTAAAAATGCTGAACAACGCTTGGCGACATTTATCTCAACACTGGCGAGTCGTTATCATGCGCGAGGGATGTCAGCAACGGACTTCCGCTTAACTATGACGAGAAGCGATATTGGTAATTATATTGGCCTAACGGTAGAAACCATTAGCCGATTATTAAATCGTTTCCAAAAAAATGAATTAATTGGTGTCGAAGGTAAGCTTATTACTATTTTAGATATGGATAAACTTAACGAGTGTGCTTCACTTTAGTTTCTATATAAATTTATAAAAAATGCTTAACACTGATTATGTTGAGCATTTTTTTATTGAAATATTATGATGTAAAGCAAATAACATGTACCAAATATAGTCTATTGTTAATGTTATTAGTATTTAATGCGTTACGGAGTAAATGTATGGAAAAGTATAAAAAAATATTAGCCGTTATTGACCCAACCACTGAAAATCAAAAAGCATTAAAGCGTGCTATTGAATTAGCTCGCTATAGTGGTGGAGAAATCACCGCATTTTTAACCATTTATGATTTATCTTATGAAATGACGACGATGCTTTCTGGCGAAGAACGTGAAGCAATGCGCCAGTCTGTTATTAATGGTCATCAGCAATGGTTAGCAGAAAAAATTTCTAAAATTAATCACGAAAATATTAACATAGACATTTGTATTATTTGGCATAACCGTCCATTTGAGAAAATAATCAAAAAAGTGCTTGCTGAAAATTTTAATATTGTCATCAAAGGCACACATCAACACGATAAGCTAAAATCTGTTATTTTTACACCAACAGACTGGCATATTCTCAGAAAATGCCCTTGTCCAGTATTACTTGTTAAAGATCATAGCTGGCCAAGTGATGGTAATTTGCTTACCGCACTTAACATGGGCAGCGACGATGAAGAGCACAAAGCACTTAACAAAAAATTAACTCAAGAATCGATGGCTCTCTCATCGCTCATTAAAGCTAATATCCACTTAGTTAATTCTTACCCGGGTACGCCCGTAAATATTGCCATTGAAATCCCAGAGTTTAATGCCTGCGAATATAACGAGACCATGTTTAACCATCATAAAAGTGCAATGGAAAGTCATGCAAATAATTACAACATCCCCATTGAAAATACTTACGTGAAAGAGGGCTTACCTGAAGATGTTATTCAAAGTATCTCTAACGAGATCGATGCAGAATTAGTTGTTTTAGGTACCATTGGCCGTACAGGAATTTCAGCTGCATTGATCGGCAATACCGCAGAGCATGTAATTGACCGCTTAAACTGTGATGTATTAGCCATTAAACCCGATGGCTACATTTCGCCTCTGGCATAAGGTCTATTAGCATTAGGTTTAGATCTTTGAATATAAATTAAAAAGCCAAGAGTTTTCTTGGCTTTTTGCTATACTACGCGCCGTAAAAATCGATATTTTTTCATTATAAATAGCACTAGGAAACACTATGAGCGCTCAATCAGCGACACCAATAGCATCTTTAACAGCCAGCCAAAAAATACAGCTGAATAAACTTGAAAAACGCTTAAGACGCCATGTTGGTCAAGCTATCGCACAATATAATATGATAGAAGATGGCGATAAAATAATGGTTTGTGTCTCTGGGGGCAAAGATAGTTATGCCCTACTCGCTATTTTAATGTTGTTAAAAGAATCTGCACCCATTCATTTTGATATCGTGGCAGTTAACCTTGATCAAAAACAACCTGGTTTTCCTGAGCATATTTTGCCCGCATACCTAGAATCGTTAGGTGTTGAATATAAAATAGCGCAAGAAGATACCTATTCAATTGTTAAAGACAAAATCCCTGAAGGTAAAACCACTTGTAGTTTATGTTCTCGTTTACGCAGAGCCATTCTATACAAGGTCGCGGCAGAAATAGGCGCCACTAAGATTGCATTAGGCCACCATCGTGATGATATGGTTGAAACGTTAATGCTGAATATGTTCTATGGCGGAAAATTAAAATCGATGCCAGCAAAATTGGTCTCAGACAATGGCGAACATGTTGTGATTCGCCCACTAGCTTTTTGTAAAGAAGCCGAGTTAATACAATACGCTCAACTCAAAGCCTTCCCTATTATTCCTTGTAACTTATGTGGATCTCAACCTAATTTACAGCGTCAAAATATCAAGAAGATGCTACAAGACTGGAACGTAAATCACCCAGGACGAATTGAATCAATGTTTACAGCAATTCGTAACGTTGTGCCCTCACATTTATGCGATAGCGAATTATTTGACTTTAAATCGATCAATGCTCAATCAGGGGTTATCAATGGCGGTGATATCGCTTTTGATGATGAACTTATCGTTGCTCCTGTATTAGACGATAACATTAGTATTGAACATAATTCAAAAAACAATCTATCATTTAATAACGCATTGAATATTATCGAAATAAAATAATAATAATACCTGGTTAAAAACATGCTTGAAAAGCTTTTCAAATTAACGGAACACGGCACAAATGTAAAACAAGAAATCATTGCGGGTTTGACGACTTTTTTAACCATGGCTTACATTATTTTTGTTAACCCTGCGATGTTGGCAAATACAGGGATGGACCACGGGGCAATATTTGTTGCAACATGTCTTGCCGCTGCTATTGGCTGTTTTGTGATGGGATTGTTAGCTAATTACCCTATCGCATTGGCACCTGGTATGGGATTGAATGCCTTTTTCACCTACACCGTAGTGTTAGGAATGGGCTATAGCTGGCAAATCGCTTTAGCTGGTGTATTCATCTCTGGTTGTTTTTTTGTATTACTTAGCCTGTTTAATGTTCGCGCATGGATCATCAACTCAATTCCACATTCATTACGTTTTGGCATTGCTGCTGGTATCGGATTATTTCTTGCTTTTATTGCCTTAAAGAATGCAGGTATTGTGGTGGACAGCCCCACGACACTATTAACATTAGGCGATATAACGTCTTTTCAAGCGGTGTTCGCCGCCATTGGATTATTTCTTATTGTTGGTTTGGTCAATCGAGGTATCAATGGTGCTGTCATGATATCGATACTCGTTATAACGGCATTGGGCATACTCATTGGTGATGTAAGCTACCAAGGTATTATATCTATGCCCCCCTCTGTACTGCTCACTTTTCTGCAGCTTGATATTATTGGCGCATTAGAAGTGAGTATGATGGGTGTTATATTTACTTTTTTTTGTAGATTTATTCGATACCTCAGGTACCTTAATTGCTGTGGCTCAACGTGGCAACCTTCTCGATGAAAATGGTAGTTTACCTCGTTTGGGCAAAGCACTGTTAGCGGACTCAACAGCAACAATTGCAGGTGCAGTACTTGGCTCTTCAACCACAACAAGTTATGTAGAAAGTACCGCGGGTGTTAGTGCCGTTGGGAGAACCGGGCTAACAGCCGTAACAGTAGGGGTTTTATTTTTATTGTCACTTTTGTTTTCTCCCCTTGCTGCGATGGTACCGGCTTATGCAACTGCTGACCCATTATTTTGCGTTGCGGTGTTAATGCTCGCAGGACTTGTTAATGTTGATTGGGATGATTTATCACAAGCGGTTCCTGTTGCAGTTATATGTATTACCATGCCTTTAAACTTCTCTATAGCTAATGGTATTGCTTTTGGTTTTATAAGTTATGTTGCTGTACGCTTATTTAGCGGGCATTTTCAGAAACTTAATATGAGTTTAATCATACTGGTGAGTTTATTTTTAATTAAATTTATTTTATTTTATTTTATTTTATTTGCATAATCATAAGGTCAATTATTATGAATAATTTGTTACAGACATATTTAAAAAATTTGGCCATTATGAATATCTTGTCGTTACTAGCATTTTCATCTTCAGCCCAAACGTTATGGAGTGACAACAGCATGAGCTATTTGAAGAATACCAGTGATTTTGAACTCCTTGGTAATGATAATGTTAATGTCATGACTTTTGAGCATGTATCAGGTCATAACTGGGGTGATACCTTCTTCTTTGTTGATAGAACTACAGCGAGCAGTGATGCAAAAAATGGTAAATTCAACTCAACCTATGGCGAATTGTCACCGCGATTAAGTATGAGTTATTTAACCAATAAAGAAGTAACCTTCGCAGCTATTAAAGATTTATATGTAGCAAGTACTTGGGAGCATAACACCAGTAATGATAATGGAGTGGGTTTTGTTTTCAATAATTACTTACTTGGCCTAGGTGCTGCTTGGGATATAAGTGGCTTTGCCTTTGTAAATACAAACTTATACCATGCTAGCAATGATAAGACTGATAATGATATTCAACTCACGCTCTCTTGGGGTTATCCGTTTAGTGTTGGTGAACAAAATTTTATGTTGGATGGTTTTGTTGATTGGTCGTCAGCGGTTGATGACCATAGTGCAGATTTTCACTTTAACCCGCAGTTGAAATGGGATTTAAGCCATAACTTCTCCAAGAGAAAAGTTATGGAGCTGGGTATCGAATATTCCTACTGGCATAATAAATATGGCATTAACGGATTAGATAATCAAAGCGTTGTTAGCTTATTAGTTAAGCTTCATTTATAAAAATGCTAACATTAATAATTTTACTAGCGAGTTTATCACTGAAAGCTACTAAATAGTTTTTAGCTTTGCCCGTATGTTGTCAAAATAGGTTTTATTATGACGGATCATTTCAGTAATTTCTAACACGTAGTCAGTACCACGAATTGAATAACGCATTAAACCAGTCGCTAATATTTGCGGAGACAACGGCTGCTTTTGTGCACGCAATTGTCCGCGGATTGTGCGAAAAACACCATAAGCATGGTGGGTATTAATATTATGTAAGTAACGTTGCACACCATGTTCGACACTATTAAATGCGGCTACTTCATGTTTAGCGCCGTTGTCTCTGCCACTTGGCACCATGCCACAACCTTTCTGATAGCACCACATGCCGAAAAAATTCAAACCGATCCGAGCAAATCGAGATGTTCCCCAAGCAGATTCATTAGCGGCTTGTACTAACGCTAATTCAATAGGCACCACATCAATACGTAACCGTAATTCATTAAGCTGTTGTAATGGTGAATTTTTCTCACTAACTTTATACTTTTTTATTAACCGGTTAAGTAACGCTTGTTGCTCTTCTATAAGGTTTTCTTCTAGAAAAAGCACTTCAATCATAGTCAAAACTTCAAGCCTTAAGGCAAGTAAATTTCTATTCTCTTTTACAATTGCGGGGTAAATATATTGAAAAAATTGACGCTTTTTAGCTTTTACATCACGAATAGAAGCAAAGTTAGGTAGGTTAACGTCATGAAGGGGTTGCTCAACTATTTTTTCTTTGGCCATAACCACGGGTACAACTTTATTAACAATCAACGGTGGAGGGGCAAGTGTCGGTTTGAGAAATGTAAAAGGAGCAACAAGTCCAATAACTAATGCACTGATTAACAAAGTTTTTAAAATAGTTTGAATTTTCATAGTGTCCTTTTTACTGACAATCATATTTATGTCTGTAGAGAGTTAAGCTGAAAATGTGTCACTTGTTTGGCTCGCCGGTACATCAACTGCTTGCAGCTGCATTCCAAAAATCTCACGGTATAAAATACCTTTAACATTATAAAATAGTGGTGCTAAAAAAGTTAATGCAATTAAGAAAAACATAACACCAATCACTGAAAATTGAGTGTTAGCAATAATCACTAGCGGTAATATTGATAAAAATAAAGCTAAAAACAAAGAGGTATAAATGGCGAGTAACTTAAACCATTGAAAACGGGTAACTTGTAAACTCAAAATGATCGCCTTTATTGGAGATAGTTTCTTCTCTACGACTAAAGGTAAGGTGAGTGATAAAGCAACGGCTAAATAAATACCGGGTAAGTAAAATAAACTCATTCCTAACGTTACTAATACTGACGTTAGCAACGCACAAACAGCAACCCAACTTCCTCTTTTTAAAAAAGCAAAGATCAATTTACTGTTGGTCTTTAAGCCAACGGCATGGAAAACCCCCATCATTTCTACCCCCACTAAAAAAGGATAGATGATCATAGTGACCACGATATTTAATAATGTGGTCGACTGTGGATCTTGAATAACCTGCTCAATTCCTCCCATCGCATTACTGATCAAAAGTGACACAATAACACCTAACACAAGGGTGAAAAACAAACCTAAATTAATAGCAATACGAGATTGAAGTGTTAACTGCCAAGCTTCTTTTAAGACTGAAGAAACATCGATGGTATATTCACCTTTTAGTGATTTTTCTATACTACCACCCATTTGTACTACTTTTTTTTCATTCACAAAAATAACTACCTTTTTTAAATTTTCAACATGATAACAAGTTGGTTTATATTGGAAACAGCATAAATTATCTACAAAAAATAATAATACTATGAGTGAGATTTAGCAATGCGCTGTAAAATAGTTTGAAAGTAATGAGCGCCCTTTTTTTCGGCCAAAACAATATTATTATTAGGTATATTTCCTGGATTTTTATAAACAGACAACACTTTTTCCATGCTCGCTTCTCGAATTAAATGAATGGTTGGTAATGGCGAGCGATTAGTATAATTAGAAGCTGCATTGAATGGTTCACCTTCAAAATAATAATCAGGATGGAAACTAGCGAGTTGAAAGACCCCCTCATAGCCTAATGCTATTAATAGATCGTTCGCATGGTCGAGTAAATCTAAATAGTTTTCAAAGCCTTTAAAGCCTTCATTAAAGATCAATAATGTTGTTTCAACAGTAGGTTCGTGCACCAATTTTTCAAATTGCTTGGTTAACTCTTCTAACGCTAAGGTTATTTTTCTAGCCTCACAAAGTTGATAATGAATAGTGTTATTCACAAACTCTTTTTTCGCAAAAGGGCAAAAATTTAAACCAATAATAATTTCTTCTAGCCACTGCTGGGTTTGTAAAACATCAGCAGTACTCATTTTTTATCAATCATTTTTAACTCACAAATTTTCATTACGCGTTGTTTTGTTGTAATTGCCACATATTAGCATAATGACCTTGCTTGCTTAGCAGCGTTTGATGATCACCTTGTTCAATTATTTCCCCTTTGTGCAAAACAATAATGTTGTCTGCATCTACAATCGTAGATAATCGGTGGGCAATCACTAGACTGGTGTGATCCTTAGCAACGTCTTTAATTGCTTTTAAAATAGCTTGTTCAGAATGACTATCAAGCGAGGACGTTGCTTCATCAAACACTAAAATGGCTGGATTTTTCAAGATAGTTCGAGCAATAGCAACCCGTTGTTTTTCGCCTCCTGATAGCTTTAAACCACGCTCGCCGACAACGGTATCAAACCCGCTGGGTAATGAACTAATAAATTCACTGAGGTGTGACAACCTCGCAGCTTCCTCGACTTCCGCGTGACTCGCATTCACATTCCCATATTTAACATTTTCAAATAAACTTTCATTAAACAACACGGTATCTTGTGGCACAATCCCAATATTTTTTCTGAGTGAATGCTGAGTTATATCAATTACAGCTTCACCGTCTATTTTAATTTGGCCTTGTTGACAGTTATAAAAACGGAAAAGTAGTTTAACCAAGGTTGATTTTCCAGAGCCACTTTCTCCAACAACAGCCACTTTTTGACCCGCTTTAACCTCAAATGAAACATTTTTTAGAATAGGTCTTGTCTTATCATAAAAAAAGCTAACATTATCAAATATAATCGCACCATCAATTAACGTCAATTCTTTCGCATTTTTACTATCAACAACTTTAGGGACTTTTTGTAATAACGTAAACATTTGTTCGATATTTGCTAAAGAGCCTTTTATTTCTCGATAGACAAAACCTAAAAAGTTCAAGGGTATAAACAATTGCATCATAAAAGCGTTAACCAATACAAAGTCCCCTAAAGTCATTTGTTGATGGGTCACTTGGTAAGCGGCTAATGCTAACATTGCGGTCATTGCTAACGACACAATAATGGCCTGACCACCATTTAATGCAAACAACGATAAACGGTTTTGCATCTTGGCTTTTTCCCAGTCGGCTAATTGACTGTCGTAGGCATTTGATTCATAAGATTCGTTGGTAAAATATTTGACTGTTTCATAGTTTAACAAACTGTCTATTGCGCGTGTGTTGCTTGATGAATCAGCTTTATTTGCCGCTCGAATATATCGAGTTCGCCATTCAGTTGCATAGATAGAGTAAGCGATGTAACACGTAATAGAGAGACCGGTGATCAACGCAAACCAAATGCCATAATTCACCCATAATATAGTAATAACCATCACAATTTCGAGTAAGGTTGGCACAATATTAAAGACCATAAAACGCATTAAGAAGTTAACCCCAGACGTGCCACGGTCAATATCACGCGAGAGTCCACCTGTTTGGCGGTTCAAATGAAAATCTAGGTCAAGTTGATGTAAATGTTCAAAAACTTTCAAACCTATACGGCGGATCGCTCGTTCAGTAACGCGACCAAATAAGGTGTCGCGTATTTCTGCAAGTAGCACGATAGTTAAACGCACCAAACCATAAGCGGCGACTAAAGCAAAAGGCACAATGAAAATATTATTTTCTTGTTGAGCATCAAGCCCGTCAACAATATCTTTTAATATAAAAGGAAGATAAACACTCGCAAGTTTAGTTAACACCAAACAAAACAACGCAAAACCTATACGCACTTTAAATTCAAGTAGGTAAGGAATAAGTGACTTTAGCACTCGCCAATTAATAGTAGCATTTTCAGGTGACGGGTACGAAGATCTGCGCATTAAGGAATATTACTCTGGTCGGAATTAGGCAGACTTTAACGGCTTTAATCACTTAAAGCAATTAAGAAAAGCAGCCTATAGCGAACACAACATCTTTTGGGTGCTTAATTCAAAAAACTGTGCCACACCATAGCGGCTATAAACTGAGTATATTAAGCTCGGCACTTCCTCAAAGCCTATAAAACGACTTTAATTATTGAGTTTTTTATCGTCTCTAAGAGTGAATGAAAACATCAGGGTTATTAAAGTCCACTCCCTTCAAATACATGATTAAAATCTATCAGTAATAGAATTACATACCTATAAATTTACGTTCCTAAAAATTTAATGCCTTACATTAAGCTTTAAATTGTTGTGTTAATTTATTGAGCTTATCTGAAGAACTTTGCATAAGTTGAGAATTTTTCGTCATCGCATTTAATTGTTCTAAACTGCTGTGACCTGCGCTAACAATTCTATTAACGTTGCTGCTTAACTCTTCTGCGACAGTACTTTGTTCTTCAACCGCAGAAGCTATTTGCGTCGCCATTTCAGTAATTTGTTCTGTAGAATTTAAAATGCTACTAATAGACTCTCCCGAACTGAGTGCATTTTCAACCGACGCCTTACTTTTAGTCTGGCTATCTTCCATAACATGAACAGCTGATTTAGCTCCTGATTGTAAACGTTCAATGGTCTGCTGAATTTGTGCGGTGCTTTCTTGAGTTCGACTGGCCAAAGCCCTAACTTCATCTGCTACCACAGCAAAACCGCGTCCTTGCTCTCCAGCACGAGCCGCTTCAATGGCAGCATTTAACGCCAATAAGTTTGTTTGTTCGGCAATTCCGCGAATGACATCTAAGACTGAAACAATACCTTTAACATCATCCTCAAGGGCACCAACCACCTTGGTCGCTTCATTAAGGTGATCAGATAAGCCATTTATCGACTCAATAGACTCTTTAATAATAGCGGATACGGCTCGTGCATCTTGATTTGCTTGCTCTGCTGAGCCTGCAGTTAACTGAACATTATTAGCAATTTCTTTTGCCGATGCAGACATTTCAGTGATGGCGGTAGCCACCTGATCCGTTTCAGACTGCTGGTTTTCTAAATGCCCACGACTGGCCTCAGAAGCTTGATAGACATTTTCTGACACCTCTGAAGTCTGCTTTACCGACAATTGAATAGATTGAACAAGCAATTGAATTTTATCTACAAAGACGTTGAATGACTCTGCAACAAGGCCTATTTCATCTTTACGTTTAACGCATAATCGCTGCGTTAGGTCGCCTTCTCCACGCGCAATATTCTCTAAAGCATTAGCAACTTCACTTAAAGGCTGCGTCACTAATTTCGCAAATAAAAAATAGATCGCTGAAATTAAAAATACGTCAAGCAAGACTCCTTTAACAATGATGCGAGAAGCTAAAGATGACAACTCGATATCTATTGAAGAACTGTCAATAAATAAAGTAACATTACCAACACTGGTACTTTGACCGTCTTCAAGATGTTGTAATTTAAAAGTGATTGCTTCGTTTGTTTTCTTTCCTTTTGATTGAGATATTGTTTTTTTAGCTTCATTGGTTATTTCTATTAATGCGATATCTTCTGATTGTTGCTCAGAGTTTAATATACCCTTCATTTGATCTTCTTCATAATTCCAAACTGCAGAAGGCAAATTAAGTTTTAATCGAGATTCGACCAAAGAAAGTTGATTTATTTGCTTATTTTTCAGTAGATTACTTTGTGCCATATAATCATACACGCCAAAAGAAATGACGAGTATGGTGACAATAATCAATGCTGAAAAAATAAGTTTAAATGAAATAGATTTAGTAACATTCATATAATTTTTATACCTCTTTAGTGTCAGTCTTGTAGGCCATATTTATCTAGAATATCTTTAATCTACCCAGATTTTCTAAGTCTTTCTGTACCTTTCTCGATTAATTCAATGTACATTTTACTACTCGGTTTTACTGGTGAACAAGCAATGTAAATCGGTGCTTTCTTAGCGTTAGTCCCTGCGCTTTTTAGTGCATCATTAAAACCAAGTTCTTCTAATTTCACATGCGCTACTGAAACCGATTAAGCTACAATATCAATTCGATTATTGACGAGTTTTTTAAAGTTTTGTTCCAAAGCATCGGTTCCTGAAACATCTTTAAAAACATCTGGTCGACTTTTATTAACGCATCAAGCTCTTCGCCATAGGCATAACCACTAATAACACCTACTTTCTGAGTTAATAGCGAATTAAAACCCATGAACTGCCAAGTTAATGCATTATTAGCATTATATACCGTACCATCCATTCCCCCGTTCTAGGAAAGAAAAATAAAATCGGGAGCATCTTCAGGATACGTTCCAATAACGCAGTTAAACTTACCTTCACACACTGAGTTTATCGCCCTTTCCAACGGCATTACCTTGTAATCAACAGTATGACCTGCTGTTGTAAACATTGCTGTAGCCATATCAATCATATAACCTTGCTTCTCACTACTAGGGTCCCATTCATAGGAAACCAGTCGTTCGCACGAATAGTAGCTGTCGCTGCAGATGCGAGCAGCGACATGATAATAGTAAGTAAACCAATAACCCGTTCCATCGTATTAATCTTGTATAGTATATAGCTGGGTGAATTAAACACATCTACTTTTAATTAACAGTTATCATATTTATTAATAACAAAGTGCATAAATACAGCGATCTATTGAGTTAGCCTGAATAACTATTCTTTATGTATAATTGACATAAGGTCCTATTTATTCAAATATTTTTTCATCACCGCCGTAATATCAATCTTCTTTAACCCTTCATTATAGATAGCTAACCATTGCTGACCTTCGGTACTCTTTTTAAAGGCAACAAACAATTCTTTTTCTGTCAACAACTTAGCATTCATCTGTACTTGTTCTTGCGCCTTTTCTAAGTCTTTGCTATTCGCTAGTAAGTAACTAAAAACATTGGTATCGATAACCGCAGCATCAATTCGACCACCCGCAACTTTACGAATATTGGTTTCATCAGAGGTAGCGGTTTGCGCTTTTATTTCGCCACTAGCAATTAATGCATCAACTTCAGCCGTATTCACATAGTCTTGCACTACGCCAATTTTGTATTGCGTTAAATCTTTAACCGCAGACCATACTATGGGTTTTTTCTTGTTTTCAATTAATCCTAAAGGGCCTTTCCCCATAGGATTAGAAAATGAAAACTCATTTGACTCATAGTAATACTCAGGAAAGTAACCTGCATATTTTGAGTCTGGTTGCGATGCATGTTTTACAGCACGGCTCCAAGGGAAAAAATCAACCTTCAACTCATGTCCCATGGCCTTAAACGCAGCCTTAGCTACAGCAACTGAAGCGCCTTGTTCATTTAAAGTCTTTCCTGAATATGGTGGCCAAGTTAACGAGGTTAGATGGACGGTATCGCTAAACGCGGGTGCACTAAAAGATAAAATCAAAATAGTTTTTATTAATTTATGAAACATGAAAACTCCTAAAATTGAAAGGTACGGGCAACAGTAAGCAGTAAAGTAGTGTCGCCATAAGTGTCTAAATCAGTTCCGTGAATGCCCAAAGAAAAATCGAAACCATTCGTGCTAAAATGACTGGTGACTTGCCAGGGGTATAACTGTCACTACCGGGCTCCCATTGCCATTTGTCATCATCTAAGCTGGTCGATCTATCAATACCCACTAATAAAGTTAACTCATCATTAATGGTAAAAGTATGATTTAACATAACAATGTAATGACCTGCCCCTGTTCCAAAGTAATCCCAAGCATACCAAAAGTTTAAATCGGTAGCGCCAAAATTCCATTTAGTATATATCTCAGTATAGTTACCGTCAGAGCTATAGCTTGCGCCGTTATAAGTATATTGAGCAACGCCAACATCAAGATTAACGATATCATTTACCGCCGTGTAATAACCAAGATAAACATCTGCTTCAATATTCGTATCATCACCAAAATCAACATTTGACGCCCAACCACCCGCACCTGACCAATCAAGACTTCCTTGAAGTGCTGGTCCCTCATCTGTTTGGCTAACACCATTAAAAAGATAATCGCTTGCTACTGTAACCGTTGATACCAGTCAGCGAACGCAGATGAAGACATGGTAAGTAAAGTTGTTACCAATATTAAATGTTTTTACATTAAGTTAGTCCAATAAAAAATATCTATAAAATTATAGACACTGATCACTTAATAACAATATTTTACTGAACTTATTTAATAGGTGAGCTAACTCAACTCATTGATGGTGAAGAACTTGTCTATAGGTTACTAAAATAAACGTTAGCTGATGGTCGCTGAAGGACGGTTGTAGAACAATAAAGACAGCAGGTGAGTCATTTAAGTCGTATGGTATTTGGTACTTGCTGTATTAATTCTGCTTTCTAACTGTTTCCATTGATAATAATTAGTCGATATAGCTGTTATTGTCTAATCATCAGCTCCGTAATGAATAGGGTGTGAGAAATGTGTGTTACTTTCCCCTAAAGCCCATTTATCTACTACGCCAAGATATTAACCCATCTCGATAAAGATAAAGTTAGGTAAACTCAATAGGGGTTTGAAAATCAACGATCGCTTTACGGCCTCCACTTACATCATTATTTTGGTATGACCAATGCATTTTATTGACGATTTTATCAACTAACCTTAAACCTAAACCATAACCGTAATCAGCACCACTGTGATCAAAGTCACCTTCACTTATATTAATATTTTCAACGGTAACGAGGCCTTGGCTACATTGAATAATAACTTCGCCTTCTGCTGTATATTGAAATGCATTGCGAATTAGGTTGTTGAGGATCAAACGACAAGGTGTTTCAAGTACCTTAATATGAGTAGCTGTTAATTTAAGTGTTATTTCAACTTTTTTACTTTGTAATAAGTACGCATTATCTTCAACCAAGTTTTTGATCATCAAATTTAAATCTATTTCGACTAAAGCTAATGTTTGTTGATTGCTTTGCTCTATGGAGTGTTCTTGGCTGAGCCATAATAGTGTTTCTGTGGTGTGTTGCATATTAAGTGCTGCCCTACTGATACGGGCTAAAGACTCTTCACCTTTGTCTTTATTATTTTCGCTAGAGAATATTCGGGTTAATAATTCACTGTTACTTTTCACAACCGCTATCGGGGTTCGTAACTCATGACTTGCATGGCGTAAAAAATCTTGTTCTTTATCAAGCATAGCACTGAGCCTTAATAGCGCTTTTTGCTGTTGAACAGCGATCGCTGTTAATTCATAAAATTCAAAATTTGGCGTATCTTGTTCAACATTTTCAAGGGTTAAACTTTCAACCCAATCACCAATACGGTAAAAGGGTTTTAACGTTCGTTTAAGTAATAACTGGACAGAGAAATGCATCACTAACAGGAATATTAATGCGATTGGCCACGTTAGCTGGAACATTTTACTGATTCCCATTTGGCTTAAGGCATCATATTGTTTAATATTTATTTTTCGTACTAAATAAAAAATTTTACCATCAAATAATGGCTGTGCAATAACAAAAATAGCCTGCTCTGGCCATGAAATAAAAGTGTCTTCACTGAATAGTCGAATGTTATCCATCGCCATTTTTTTTACATGTTCAAAGGCAGCAAAGTGCTCTCGTATTTCGATGGGAAGATTTTTCCAACCTAAGAAACCTTGAAAGTGAATGGTATTAGGCAGTGGATGGTCGATATTTTTTTGATATTGACGTGCAAAATCATTACTTTCTAAATGAAGATCCTGAAAGTTAGCTTCATCAAGCCCATGAATAAAATAAAAGTTAATCACTAAGGTGTAACTAAGCACGATAATTAAGGCAATCATGCTTTGTACTTTTAAAACGTATCGACGAAGGGTTTGTGGTTTTTTCTTAGTTTTACTCATATCAATTATTAACTATAAAGTAGCTATTATAATGTTCATTAATCTCATCATGCACGAAAAACAAAACCTTGTCCCGCCACCGTATGAATAAGCTTAATTTCATTGATGGTATCGACTTGTTGTCTCAATTTAAATAAATGGACTTTCAAACTGTCACTGTCTGGTAGCTCATGTCCCCAAACAGATTGTAATAGTTGTTTTTTTGAAACAACCTCAGGCGATTTTCGCATCAGTACTTCAAGGATTTTCCAACCTGTTGGTGACAATTGTAAGGTACGTTGTTGCCGTTTTAATGTTTTAGCGCCAAAATCAGCGTCAAGACCGAACAGTGATAATCGGTTCGTTTGACCACTGCGGCGATTTGCTAACACATGAATACGGGCAATAAGTTCTCTCATTTCAAAGGGTTTAACTAAATAATCATCTGAACCTACCGCAAAGCCAGCCAGTTTATCATCTAATGTATCTCGAGCAGTCAACATCAAAATAGGTGTGTTGTTGCCCTGCTCTCGCATTTTTCTGCAAACCGTTAAGCCATCCATGCGCGGCATATTAACATCGAGGATCATGACATCAAAATGATGAGTGTTTATAAGCTGTAGTCCCGCAATTCCGTTAGCTGCGTGATCACAGGTTATACCTTCTAATTCAAGATAATCAATAACGGTTGTCGCTAAGTCTAAGTCATCTTCAACGAGTAAGACATGCACTATCATCGACTGATCTTAAAGAAACTGGCATACAATACAGGCACAACGGCTAAGGTTAAAATCGTGCCAACACCTAAGCCAAAGGCTAATACTGTAGCCATACCGTAAAACATTGACATTGAGTCCATCAACAACGGTAACAAGCCCATAATCGTGGTTACTGTCGTCATCGTTATAGGTCGCAAGCGTGTTAAACATGCATTAACAATCGCTTGGTAGTCATTTTTACCTTCTTTGCGTTCTATTTCTATTCGGTCAATTAAGACAATCGCATTGTTAATAATAATACCTGCCAAGCTATAGATACCTAACGTCACCATAAAGCCAAAAGGTGCGCTCATCACCAATAAACCAACAACGGTACCAATGAGTGACAAAGGGATGGTCAGGACGATAATTGAAGCGCGGCGAAACGAATTAAATTGCATGACCAATAACACTAACACCAAACCAATAACCATCGGCATACTAGCACCAAGAGCTTGTTGTGCTTCTTTTGACTGCACAATAACACCGTCATATTCAATTAAATGATTGACCGGTAAATCGCCTTTTAATGCTTCGATATCAGCATCAATAATCACTTTTAAATCTTCAGCGGTCATTTCAGTATTACTGGCTTCAATCGTGATGGTCGTAAACATGTTTTCACGTTGAATTTTTGCATACTGATTAACAGGTATAAAATCAGCCACTTGAAATAAAGGTACTGATAATCCTGATTGGTTTGAGAATATTGAAACAGTTCTAAGCCTATCTAAATTGAAACGTTCTTCTTCTTCTGCTCGAAACACCACAGGAATAATATCATCGCCATCGCGATACTCGGTAACATTAGCACCACTAAAATAACCTTGTAATGCCGTGGCTACATCAGAAGAGGTCACACCTGCACGACGTGCTCGATGTTGATCAATTTTAACCTGCATTTTAACAATACGGTTTTCCCAATCAGTACGCACATTTTTAGTGTAAGGAACCGCTTGTAATACCGCCATAATTTCTTTAGCTTTTTCATATAAAATGTCTTTATCAGGACCTTTTACTTGAATACTAATAGAACTAGAATCAGAAGGGCCCGCAAACATCCGCTTAACACGGCCTGAAACATTGGGGAAAGTTTCAATAATACCGTTATGAAGTTTATTCACAAAAGTATTTAATTGCGTGCCATCTTTAACATTAATAACAACGAAGCCTTTGTTATTTGCTGGATCTTCGGGGTTCAGTGTTAAGACAAAACGTGGACCATTAAAACCAGAATAACCAGAATAGTTAGTAATTTCAGGAAAATACGTTTTATCGTCCAACCAAGTAAACACATCGTGCATTTGACGATTCGTTTCTCTCGCTGATGTACCGTTAGGTAAATCTATGTACATCATTACTTGAGTGCGGTCAGAGTCAGGAAAGAACTGCTTTTTTAACAAGCCAAAGCCACTAAGAGATACGATTAACGTGATCACCATCATTGCCATAAAAATCGCTTTATGGGCTAAAACCCAATGCAGGAATTTTTCATATACTTGATAAAATTTTGTTGAATTTTCTGTTGGTTTATCTACCGCTTTATCGCCATTATTTTCAACTTTAATAAAGAAGTAACAGAATGTAGGTGTTACGCACAAGGCTAAAACCCAGCTAGTCATTAAAGTAATTAATATAACAAGCGATACCGAGCGGGTAAATTCACCTGCAACATGTTCAGCGAGCATTAACGGTAAGAAGAATAAAATGGTCGTCACTGATGAGCTGAGTAAAGGCATCGCAAGCTCTTTCCCCCCTTGGCACATAGCGTCAAAGCGGTCTATGCCCTGCTCGATTCTTCGTTTAAAGTCTTCAGCGATGACAATACCGTTATCAACCAGTAAACCCAGCGCAATAATAAGTGTCGCTAGGCTCATTTTCTCTAATGTCATACCGGTAAATTGCATAATTGCTAAAGTCGTTAACATTACAAAAGGGACAATCGAGCCAACAATTAAACCGGTGCGCAATCCTAAGAAGTAGATAACAACTAATAAAACAATGACTAATGTTTGTATTACATTGATTGATACCCCTTGGATAGATTTTTGAACTTGATCGGCCTGATACGTTGCAATATTGATTTTGTAACCTATGGGTAAAGTATTTTCAATTTGCGAAACCATGTTTTTAACTCTTGGCGCATATTCCAATAAATTATATTTTTGCAGCATGGAAACCCCAAACATAATAGCGGGTTCGCCATTAAAGTAGGCAGGTTTATCTGGCGGATCAATAAAGCCTCGGCGCAGGCTAACAATATCTTTTAGCGCGATGGTATCATCAGTCCCAGTGATCCTAATATGAGTGTTACCTATTTCTTCCAGTGAAGAAAAATTACCCGTTGGCTCGACCACTATGGAACGTAAACCCGTATCAATTTGGCCACCGGGGCTAATAATATTTTGATTTTGCAGTTCGCTGATAATACTGCGCGGTGAAATACCCAGCTGAGCAAGTTTAGCTGTTTTTACTTCAAGGTATATTCGTTCAGCTTGAACGCCAATAATATCAACTTTTTTAGTCCCGGAAACACTGTATAAATTGTCACGAATATGTTTAGAAATATCGTACATTTCACCTAAATTAAAACCGTCAGCAGTTAAGGCTAAAGTGACCACGGAAACATCACCAAACGAATCATTAACAAAAGGTGGACGAGTACCCTCGGGTAAATTCATCTGCGCTTGTTTAACTTTATTACGTAAGTCTTGCCAAATGTTATCTAGATTAAAATAGCGATCGTAAATTTCGACGTGGATCACTGATTGGCCAGTCATTGAGGTCGATGTAAGTTTTTCAACTTCAGGAATTTTTCTGATTTCTTTTTCAATGGCACGCGTAATTAATTGTTCAACACGTTCAGGTGCCATCCCTGGGTAAGAAGTTGTCACAATCGCTTTGCGAATGGTAATGGTTGGATTTTCTTGTGCGGGTAAAGTCAAATAGGCAAAAACACCATTGATGAGTAATAATGCCAGCACCATTAAAATGGATTTTCGATAAGTAAAAGCAATTTTAGTTAAATTCATAATTGGTCTCTAAAGTCTTTAGTCATCAGATGACATTATTAATTAAAACGCTTTACATGTTTATCAAGCAATTGAACCGATTGACCATCACGCAGAAAAGAAACACCGGCAATAGCAATAATTTCTCCAGAAGCTAAACCGGCAGAAACCAATACTTCATTATTTAAAATACTTTCGGTTTGTACCATACGTTTATGCAATTTTTGCTGTTCAACGTTATAAACAAAAACATACGATTTTTGCCCTTCATCTGCCGCTAGCGCTGATATGGGTAAATGGAAAGCTTTACCCTGATAACCTGTACGACCAATACCTTGAAAGGTAAAATCGACTTCTGCCGTCATACCTGCTCGTAAATTTTTAAGTTCGGTATTGATGAGGATCGTCACCGGAAAAGCATTCGCGGTTGCTGCGCGCGAACTGATTTCAGCGATAGTGCCCTTACTATTTAAGGTAGGAAAAGCGGGATAATGAATATCAATTTCATTGCCTTTAGATAAATCTCTGATCATCGTTTCAGGCACCATCACTTGCACCTCTAAACCATCGTCACCTTCAATTTGAAAAATGGCTTGGCCCGGAGAAATTTGCATTGATGGCTCGCTGAGACGTTTCGTTATTTTACCGTTGTAAGGTGCCGTTAATATTGAATCGCTTAAGTCTTTTTTAGCAATATCAAGCTGTGTCTTGCTAATATTTACCGCGCTGGTCGCTGATTCAAATGCTGCTTTGGCATTATCAAAACCTGACTTTGACACTAAACCTTTCGATGATAGTTCTGCATAGCGTTTATATTCATTTTCAGCTTCAGACAATGCGGCATAACTTTTTTGTAAGTTAGCTTGTGCAGATTGACGACTCAGATTAAAGTTTCGCTGGTCTAAGCGAGCAAGCGCATCACCGCGTTTGACTTCATCGCCAAGTTTAACTTTTATCCATTGTATTTTTCCACCCACTTCAAAACTTAGATTAGCTTCTTCTACGGGGTAAATAGTCCCCGATAAACGGCGTACTTGGTCAAAAGAAGACTGCTGAACTTCTTGCCAAGCAATAGGACGAATAGCCTCTTTAAAAGGTTGTTCTTCTTTATCACAACCTGAAAGTACAGTGATAACAGAAAAAGCTAATAAAAATAAACGCATACGAAACTCCATGAAAAAATTTTCAATTATATTTACATTATAACGGCTTTACAGTTAACGACAGGTTAATAACGAATGCTGTTAAATAATTGTTCTGCTAAGGCTTGCAAAGTGTCTTGATCAGGATTGGATTGCGCAAAAGTACGTAGGCCATAAATACCCATGACTAAAAAACGGGCTAGATGTTCGCTATTTTTATCTAATGATAATTCTTTAGCTGTTTGTGCTTGCTTGAATTTATCTGTTAACGCTTGTTGCCATTGAGATACATTTTCAGCAATGACCGCTTGTACCTCTTTATCTTCTTCTGTTGACTCGTAAAGTGTTTTGATAAATAAACAGCCTTTAGCTGGATCTCCACTCACACATTCACTGACCATATGGTCTAAATATTTTTTTAATTGTGACAGAATCGTATCATCGGTTAAGAAAAAATGTGAGAATTCCACATTACGATCGGCTTTATATTGCGCGATAGCCGCTAAAAGTAAGCCGCGTTTATTTTCAAATGCACAATAAATTGAGCCTGGGTGTAAACCTGTCGCTTTTTTCAAGTCGGGCATACTGGTTCTGCTATAGCCTTTTTCCATGAATAAGCTCATCGAAGATCTCAGTACTTTTTCTCGGTCAAACTCAGCATTTCTCATGATTAAAACTTAACATCTGTATTTAAGGTATCGACATGATACTTAATTTTGAACGATCATTCAAAAAAATACTTGAATGATCGTTCAAATAGCGCTATCTTGAACGGATATTCAAGAAAGAAAAAACACATTAAAAGAGAGAACAATGACCAATAATTTATTCCAACCTTATTCATTAAATAGCACAATCACTTTAAATAATCGTATTTTAATGGCGCCATTAACTCGCTGTATGGCTGATGACAACCTAGTACCCACGGTAGCAATGGCTGAATATTATGGTCGTAGAGTAGAAGCTGGGTTGATAATTTCTGAAGCAACAATTATTCGCCCTGATGGGCAAGGTAACCCAAATACACCAGGATTATTTACACAAGAGCAAATTAATGCGTGGAAATTTGTTACTAAGACGGTTCATAATAAAGGCGGTAAAATATTTGCCCAACTTTGGCATACAGGCCGTGTTGCTCATCCTCATTTTTTCAAAGACAACAACAATGGATCTCTTGATGTTTTAGCTCCTTCGTCGGTCGGTATTGAAGGTACAGTACCGAGAATGCGTGACTTGAACTACCAAGTACCCAAAGCGGTTACTCATCAAGATATCGAACAATTAATCGCTGATTACGTTCAAGCCGCAAAAAATGCTATTAAAGCCGGTTTTGACGGTGTCGAAATTCATGGTGCAAATGGCTATTTAATTGACCAATTCCTTCATCATGACAGCAACCGCCGCACTGATGAATATGGCATGACACCTGAAAACATGTCACGTTTTCCATTAGCGGTTGTTGACGCCGTTATTGACAGCATCGGTAAAGATAGAACCGCATTAAGAATAAGCCCGGGCGCCTATTTTTTCATGTCTGAAGATGCAAGAGACCGTCATGTTTTTGATTATTTCCTCAAAGAACTTGAGCACCGTAACCTTGCTTTTTTACATTTGGGCATCTTTGATGATTCAATGAAATTTGATTATTTAGATGGTCAAGCGTCAAGTTATATTCGCGCTAACTACAGTCAAACCTTAGTGGGTGTAGGAAGTTATACGCCTGAATCTGCAAGTAGCGCAATTGCTGCTAACAAATTTGACCTTATTGCTATTGGGCGCCCTTTTATTGCGAACCCTGACTATGTCGCTAGAGTCCGTGAAAATAAGAAGTTAGTTGAATACAATGCCGATATGTTAACAAGTTTACTATAATAG
This sequence comes from Colwellia sp. MB02u-14, assembly GCF_014076915.1. NCBI lineage: Bacteria > Pseudomonadati > Pseudomonadota > Gammaproteobacteria > Alteromonadales > Colwelliaceae > Colwellia > Colwellia sp. MB02u-14. Next base: position 20,233 of record NZ_JACGUX010000065.1, on the reverse strand, counting down.
TAATGAGGTGGAGCATAGATTGCTTCGCCTCACGCCTCTTTAAGCGATTAATTAAATAGCCAAAAAATATCCATAGTAAAGTCTCTCCCCCACCAATGACTCTAATTCACGACTACTAGGAAATGTAGACCATTTTTGTGCGTTTTCTGCAACCGCTTCTTCATTTAACCAAACCAACTGCCAAGATATTTCTTCATCATTATCCGTTTTAACAAGAATATTATGTGATACCAAAATATTTCTCTCATTATTCATTTCTTCAAACAGTCGTTGACTAAGTTCAATGACTCGCTTTTGATTTGCTTTGATCACTGAAAATACGGCAAATTCATAACAATGTGGCATTTAAATTCAACTTTATGTTTTAAGTAATATTAATGATGATTATAATCTTGAATAACATTGAAAATATATAATGAACTAAGAATAATTATGGATCTATTTTTACTTAAAAAGATTGTCAGCGCCTTGATCATGCCATTAAGTATGGTCATCCTATTACTCTTGCTGGCAATTATTTTTTATCATTATAAAAAGAAACTCAGTTTTTACTGCCTAATATTCGCAACGCTGTTGTTAACGTTAGGATCATTTCGTCCGTTTGCTAATTTATTAATGGCCCCTATTGAAGAAAACCACCGTGCTTTTACCCGTTCAAGCGTGCCAGTAGATTACATTATTATATTAGGGTGCGCGCACACCACAGATGCTCAATTACCAGCGACCAGTGAATTAGCCATTTGTTCATTGCAACGCCTTGTAGAGGCTATACGTATTTCACGTATTCATCCAGAAGCTCAATTAATTACTTCTGGCTATGCCGGTTATGACGAAACGAGTAATGCTGAGAAAGTTAAACAAGCAGCAATGCTATTAGGGGTGGCAGAGAAAAAGATAATTGTCGAAGGTTTTCCACAAGATACAGAAGAAGAAGCACAATTAATGTCCCCTAGAGTCAGTGGGAAGAATGTTGTCTTAGTGACTAATTCAGACCATATGCCACGCGCTATAAAATACTTTCAACAACAAGGTATCTATCCAATCGCCGCACCAGCAGGAAAATGGACCAAAGGCATGGATGATGAAAAATATTGGACAGATTATTTACCAACACCTATGCACCTCGAACAAACAACTCATGCTTGGTATGAAAGCTTGGGTCGTGCGATTCAATGGTTAAAGAGCGAGTAATTGGTGGTGTTACCGTCATGCGAAACTCATTTCAATATCCGGTTTTTACATTCTAAAGTGCAAGATCCTGAAATAACTTCAGTATAACGAGAAATGTATTTGAGATAACGACCAGGGAGCTAATAATGATGGTCAGTTATGTGTCACTTTTCATTCACATAACTGACCATATTGATTAAGCAGGGTTATCAATATCTATAAAAACAGTGGCAATAGATAATTCTTTTTCAAGATGCTTGGCCAATGCTTTTGCGCCGTAACGCTCAGTAGCATGATGACCTGCAGCAAAGAAATGAATATCCATTTCTCTCGCAACATGTGTTGTTTGCTCTGAAACTTCGCCACTAATAAAAGCGTCTATGCCTTGCTCTGCAGCGAGCTCAATATAGTTTTGACCACCGCCACTACACCAAGCAACTGTCTTTATTTTTTTATCTGATGGTGGCGCAATATGTAGACAGTTTCTCGCGAGTTGCTCAGAAATACGTGTACTAAGCTCATTACCAGAAATATGATGAGAAAACTCACCACGCACAGCGACACTTAACGGATTGCCCTGTTCTAACGGCTGCACATTATTTATTTCAAACAATTGAGCAAGTTGCGCGTTATTGCCTAACTCAGGATGAATATCTAGCGGTAAATGATAAGCAAACAAGCTAATATTATGAGCTATTAATGCTTTTATCCGTTGATACTTCATCCCGCGAATAACATAAGATTCATTTTTCCAAAAAAATCCATGATGTACGACTAGAGCATCCGCTTTCTCATCAATAGCTTGCTCTATTAACGCTTGTGTTGCCGTTACACCTGTTACTATTTTATGGATTTCATCACTGCCCTGTATTTGCAAACCATTAGGACAAAAATCTTTAATTTGTTCAGGTTTTAGCAAGGCATTAAGATGCCTTTCTAAATCATTACGATGGATCATATCGGCACTCTCTTTTTAAAGGCTTAGCTGTTATTTAATTTTATGTGAAGAATTCATACTCGGTACTTCTACCTGTTTGAACTTTGGTCTTATTGCCCATTTAGGCTTAATCGGTGTTAATGGATGAACTCGCTTTTTGGCCACTAACACGTAAACAGAACCCAAATTTGGTAAAAATTCACTGGCAAGTTGTTGCCAAACTTGAATAATTTTACCTTGGCTTAACCTACCCGATAAAGAAGAATGTATTACTTTTTCATCAACTAATATTTCATAGCCCATTAAATGCAGCCAATCTTTTACGCGCATAGCAGAAAAAAAACGTTCATTCCACGGGGTGTTATGCTTGCGATAGGGAATAAATTTATTTAGACCCGCTAAACTAAACGGATTAAAACCGGTGATCACAAGATAGCCATTGGGGATCAAAACACGGTTTGCTTCTCTGACAACATGATGAGGGTCAAGTGAAAACTCTAATACATGGCTTAACAAGCAGACATCGATACTATGTTCTAAAAACGGTAAATCATCGACATGAGCAATAATATCCCCCACTCGTTTTGGTTCTACCAAATTAACTTGATGCTTGATACTACAGCCTGAACTGTCAATATATCCACTAAGCGCTCCAATTTTTAATAAATGATAACCAAAAAATTTTGGCCACCATGGCGCCAATACTTGATCTATTGCTTTAACAATGACCTCACCGTTAGGCAAGGCTTGCCAAGAATTAGGATAATGAGGTTGGCGATAACCCAAAGCTGGTTTCATAAGTTTTACATACGCCTTTTCGGTTCATTTACAGGTATACTATTTACTTTACCTTTATTGAGGACGATTTAACGTGCAAAGTCAAACACTAAAGCCAATTTTGGTTACAGCCATTCCCGCTTTTACTGACAATTATTTTTGGGCAATAACTTCGCCCGATGTAAAGCCTGTCCATGAAAGCATGCTAAAGCCTGTTGCACTGGTTGATCCCGGCGATGCTGAACCTTGTATTACTTTTTTAGAAGAGAATAATTTACAGCTTTGCGCTATCTTAATTACCCATCATCATGCTGATCATACCGGTGGTGTCGCTGAACTAAAAGATTATTGCCTAAGTAAAGGCTGGCCATTAACCGTTTATGCGCCTGAAAATAAAAAAATAGCACATGCTGATATTCGGGTAAAAGGCAAACAAGTTATTGAGATTACCGCACTTGAATTGTCGTTTGAGATAGTTGATCTTGCGGGGCATACGCTAGATCATATTGGTTACTATACAAGTGATGTTGTTTTTTGTGGCGACACCTTATTTTCTGGAGGCTGTGGGCGCATATTTGAAGGGTCACCACAACAAATGTTGAGTGCCTTAACACGCTTAACTGACTTACCTGATAAAACACATGTTTATTGCGCTCATGAATACACCTTAGCCAATTTAACATTCGCCCTTGCGGTAGAGCCGCAAAATGCCGAATTGGTTCACTACTATAACCAAGTGGTAACACGCAGAGCAAATAATATTTCAACCATACCTACCTCAATTTTACTTGAGAAAAAGATCAATCCTTTTTTACGTTGTCACCAGCAAGAAATTATCAATAGTGCCTTTGACTTCAGTGGCAAAAAACCAACAGATACAGTAGAAACTTTTACCATTATTAGGCAATGGAAAAATGAATTTTAACGCATTATTTTCAAGCCTTTCATTGATGTCACCCTTGAATAAGGACGCTAAATAAGTGAAACTAACCTCAAGTACAATAATACAGTAAATACATGAACTATTTTTTAAAAAAATCAAAAGAATTACTTTCTAAACAGCATTGTTTTTCAAAAGCTTTACCGCTTTCACTCTCTATTTCAGCCACTATTATATTAATGGGTTGTCAAGCGACCTCCCTACAAAGTAATAACGGAGTCAATGCAACAAATACGCAAGAACAGCAAATAGCCAGTACGGCTGAAATTAATCAAGCGATATTAACGGATGAAACCATTGATATTATTCATCCTGTCGCTGATGTTGAATTTACTTTAACCGATCCTGAAATAGTCGATGATATTTACGTTTCTGATAATATTTGGCAACGTATTCGCACTAAGTTTACCTTCGATATTCCAGAAGACAAACGGGTAATATCTCAGCGCAACTGGTTTGTAAAACATCCTGAATATCTTGACCGTGTTGCTAAGCGTTCAGAGCCTTTTATTTTTTATATTGTTCAAGAGCTTGAAAAAAATGATATTCCATTAGAAATAGCACTTTTACCCATTGTTGAAAGTGCTTTTGACCCCTTTGCTTACTCTCATGGCCGTGCTTCAGGTATGTGGCAATTTGTCCCAGGCACTGGTAAACGTTTTGATATGAAGCAAAACTGGTGGTATGACGGACGCCGCGATGTTATTGCATCAACCCAAGGAGCGATTAAATATTTAAAATATTTAAATAAATTTTTTGATGGCGACTGGTTGTTAGCGCTCGCCGCTTATAATTCTGGTGAAGGCCGTGTAAAGCGTGCGATGAAAAAAAATGCGCGTAAAAATTTACCTACCGACTTTTGGTCTTTAGATTTGCCCCGAGAAACCAGAGCCTACGTTCCAAAGTTACTTGCTCTGGCTGATGTTATAAGTCGCCCCGACGACTTTAATATCAAGCTTTATGAAATTGAAAATAAGAGTCAAATCACTAACATTAATATAGAGTCACAGCTTGATTTAGCAAAAGCGGCTAAATTAGCCGATTTGTCATTGGCTGAATTACAACGATTGAACCCTGGTTTTAATCGTTGGGCTACTGATCCAGATGGTCCACATCGTTTATTAATTCCCAACCATAAAGTGGCTAACTTTGAGAAAAAACTTGCCGAACTACCAAAAAAAGATCGCTTAGCATGGCAGCGTTATAAAATTAAAAATGGTGATAATTTAGGTGAAATTGCTCATAAATTTAATACTGACATCAAATTAATTAAACAAATTAATAATATCAAAGGAACACAAATTCGTGCCGGCAAGCACTTATTAATTCCTGTTGCTACACAATCACTTGATAGTTACGTATTTTCGCAAAAGCAACGATTGGCAACGACCAAGAATCGTCAACGTAGCGGAGAGAAATCGTCTCATATCGTTAAATCTGGTGATACCTTATGGGATATTGGGCAAGCATATAATGTGAGTAGTCGCAGTATTGCCAAATGGAACGGCATGGCACCACGTGATGTTTTAAAGCTGGGACAAAAACTTGTTATATGGCAAAAAACTAAGGTGACCAAGTCGAATTTGGCAAACGAGAAATTGTATCGACCTGCAGATCAAGCGATTATGCGTAACATCAGATATAAGGTAAGACGTGGCGATTCTCTTGCACGTATTGCTGATAAGTTCAATGTCTCGATTCGTGACATTGAACGCTGGAACAGCTTAAACCGTACAAAGTATTTACAACCTGGCCAAATGATAAAGCTCTCGGTTGATGTGACCAATAATATTTAAGGGATAGCACAATATATACCAAACGCTATTGGGTTTACTCACTAGCGTTTTTTTATGATAAAAAATTAGACATATAACCTTTTATAAGTTGTTAAGAACAAATAGCACTTGATAAATTTTTTATAACTGGCACAGTGGCTCTTACCTATAAGCTATTTAATTTATAGGTCACCCCACAATTTGTTAATAATTTAAAGGAGTAGCGCTTCAATGTGTTCGATCTTTGGTATATTAGATATAAAAACAGGTGCAGATGCACTTCGTCCAAAAGCTTTAGAATTTTCTCGTTTATTACGTCACCGTGGTCCTGATTGGTCAGGCATCTATAGTAGTGATCATGCTGTTTTAGTGCATGAACGCTTGTCCATTGTTGATACTGAGCATGGTGCTCAACCCTTATATAACGAAAATAAGAAAAACATTCTCGCCGTAAACGGTGAAATTTATAACCATAAAACCCTCGCATCAAATCTGACCATTGATTACCAATTTCAAACGGGCTCTGATTGTGAAGTTATTTTGCCACTCTATGAAGAATTTGGCGTTGATTTTGTTGACAAACTACAAGGGATGTTTGCTTTTTGTTTATATAATGAAACTGACAATTCTTACTTAATTGCCCGCGACCATATGGGTATCATCCCGCTTTACACGGGTTACGATGAAGTCGGTAACTTTTATGTTGCCTCTGAAATGAAAGCGTTAATGCCTATTTGTAAAACAGTCAGTGAGTTTCCTCCTGGGCATATTTTAGACAGCCGTGTTGGTGAGTTACAACAATATTATAAACGTAACTGGCAAAAATATTCTGCCATTAAAGATAATACCACCAGCAAAACAAAAATTCGTGAAGCATTAGAAGAGTCGGTTAAGAGTCACTTAATGACCGATGTGCCCTACGGTGTTTTATTGTCAGGTGGTTTAGATTCGTCGTTAATTTCAGCGATCACACAAAAATTTGCGGCTCGTCGTATTGAAGATAACGATTTAGCTGAAGCTTGGTGGCCAAAAGTTCATTCATTTGCCTGTGGTCTTGAAGGCTCTCCTGACTTAATTGCTGCGAAAACGGTAGCAGATAGTATTGGTACTATTCATCACAGTGTTGTTTTCACTGAACAAGAAGGCATTGATGCCCTTCAAGAAGTTATATATCACTTAGAAACTTATGATGTAACCACTATTCGAGCGTCGACGCCTATGTATTTAATGGCGCGAAAAATTAAAGCTATGGGTATAAAAATGGTGCTGTCTGGTGAAGGTGCTGATGAACTTTTTGGTGGTTATTTATATTTCCATAAAGCGCCAAACGCCCAAGAATTTCATAAAGAGCTTAACCGTAAGCTCGACAGATTGCACAAGTTTGATTGTTTACGTGCCAATAAATCAATGTCAGCTTGGGGCATTGAGGCCCGTGTACCATTTTTAGACAAAAACTTTATGGATGTTGCTATGCGCATCAACCCTGAAGACAAAATGTGTGGCAATGGTAAAATGGAAAAAGCTATCTTACGTGAGTCTTTTGAAGGTTATTTACCGAAAGAGATTTTGTGGCGTCAAAAAGAGCAGTTTTCTGATGGCGTAGGTTATTCATGGATTGACGGTTTAAAAGCACATGTGGAATCTCAGGTTACTGATCAACAGCTTGAAACAGCTAATTTTAAATTCCCAGTAAATACACCAGACAGCAAAGAAGCTTATTTCTACCGTGCTATCTTTGAAGATAACTTTCCACTTTCTTCAGCCGCCGATTGTGTTATTGGCGGTAAATCAGTCGCTTGTAGTACACAAGAAGCATTAGCTTGGGATGAAAGCTTTCAAAATAATACTGACCCATCAGGCCGTGCTGTATTGAGTGTTCATAACGAAAGTTACTAACGGTGATAGTTAAATAAAGATAAAACCGATAAGCCTACTTATCGGTTTTTTATGTTCAGGATGAACGGTATGTCATGGTGTCATGGATGACGATGGCAAAGGTTCCTCAATCAAATAAAAATAATCATATTAATTTGAATAAATCAAAAAATAATTGTGTAGAATAACCGATAAAATAATAATGATAAAAATTGTACAAACAGGAAAATATTTTGACTAAGCAAATTGATCACAACATGCCAAGTATTACCCCTGATAAAGATCAGGTTGAAGCGTTTAAAAATACCCGAACTTATTCTGCAGTGCCTCCAAGTTCTGTAGATAACACTTTGGCTAAACCTAAAGTAGAGAAGTCTCAGAAAAATGTATCAACATCATTATCAACTTTATCAAAATTTTCCACTTTTTTAATCTACTTATTATTAGGTGTTGCTGCCTATTGGATTTATCAACAAGATATCAAAACTCATGCCATTATCGCTTCAGCTGAGCAACGTATTATGAGACTAGAGCGCCAACTCTCAGCTACGGGTGAAGAAATGGGTGAGTCAACAATAGAGATGAAAGTCAGGTTAGAAACACTGGGCAAGACAAGTGATAAGCTGTGGAATGAAATGGATAAACTTTGGGCTTCTGCATGGCGAAAGAACCAGTCTCAAATAAAAGCATTACAAAGAGACAGTAAGTCACTCACCGATATATCGTTAGCTCAGCGAAAACAAGTTACCTCAACGTTAGCCACTATTGAAGAAATAAATGACAAACAAGTAACAACAGAATATTCGATTGACGCGGTGAAAGAACAATTAAAGAATTCGGAAAAACTGAGAGAGCAAATTAAAACGTTATCATTAGAATTATCAGCAATAGAGTCAAATTCGCAACGTCGAGACAAACAACAAATATCACTGGCAAGCAGAGTGACCAAACTGGGTGAAAAAAACAAGCAATTATTGCTGCAAGTAAAAAACTTAGAAACAACGTTATCTCAATACGTTAAAAGCATCCCCGCTAAAACAGCACCACCTTTAGGGGGCGGTTCTTAAGACGTTAGACAATAATAGCGTAGGTGAATTGACAACCTACGCTATGTATTATGCTTTTTCTGTAGAAAACGTAAACTGACGCTCTAACTCGCTTACTCCTAGACCACTACGTTTTTTGACTTTTATTTGCACAGGTATGCGTTCTTTTAGTGTATCAACATGGCTAATAACACCGATCATTTTACCACTGGCGTTTAAGCTGTCTAAGGCGTCAAGAGCGACTTCAAGCGTATCATTATCAAGTGTGCCGAATCCTTCATCAAGGAAAAGAGAATCAATACTGGTTTTCGCGCTCACTAGATCAGACAATGCTAACGCCAATGCCAAGCTCACCAAGAAACTTTCACCTCCGGAAAGTGTTTTAGTATCGCGTATGCTGTCTGCTTGCCATGTATCAAGTACTTCAAGCGTTAGTGCTTCTGATTGCTGACACTTTAGCTGATAGCGAGCATGTAAGCGTTCAAGTTGTTGGTTCGCTAAATACACCAAATGTGCCAGTGTTAACCCTTGAGCAAACTTTCTAAATTTAGCGCCATCGGCTGAGCCAATCAACCCATTTAAGTGAGCTAAGTCATCAACCTCTTTTTGTAGTTCTATTATTTTTTCAAATAAGCCTTGTTGCTGCTCACGCTGAATTTCGTCATGTTTTAATGTTTGACCTAACTGGCCAATTTTTATCTGTTCTTGTTTTAGCTGTTCTTTACATGCTGACAGTTGCTCTGCAATTGCCTGCGCATTCACCTCAGTAATGCCAGCTTCTTCTATCGATGCTTGTTCAAGTGCCAACATACCCAGTTGTTGCTGAGATTGTTCAAGTAATGTTTGTAAATATTGTTTTTCTTTCGTGATGGTATCTAAAAGCCGTTGAAGTTCCTGTTGCTTTTCAACCGGCAGTAAAGCGCTGATAAAATCACTCTCTAAAACAAAGTCACTCTGTGTTAACGCGTTTTTCCACACTAAACTCAGTGAATCAACTTCTTCGTTAATATGGTTTAACTGCTGCTCAGCACTCTTTAAAAGCCCTTGCTGATGTTGATGTGCTTCCATGTTTTGCTGAAAAGTTTGTTGTAAGTCCTTAAGTTTATCTTCGGTGGTTTTTCGCTTTAAAGCGATGTCGGCTCTCACTTGACTCGTACTTTTATTTTCAAAAAGACTCAAGCGTTGCTGTTGCGCTTGTTTGAGTTCAATAATAAATAGCTGTTGCGCCTGACTAACATCGCCATAGTCTTCATTGAGTTGCTTATCGTGTATTTGCGCAACCACCAATTGCTGTTTTAAGTCAGTTAACCCCTGAAAATGTAGTTCTTGTTGTTGAACCGTAAACTGGTAGTGTTTCACTTGTTTGTTTTTTTCAATAAACCAGCTAGAAAAAACCTCCTGACTCGGCAAAGATCCATTGTTATCACTGAAGAGCGGCGTCGCTGAAATCTTTGTATTTTCAACGTTGATTTGCTGCTCTACCAAGGTAATACTTGCTTTAAAATCTGCAAAGGTTTCAGCTTTACTTTGTTCTTTTTTGGCTAAAAGAGTGGCTAATTGTTGTAAACTTTTTTGAATATTTTCTAGATTATTCGCTAAGAGCACAACTTGATTTTGTATGGTTGACTGTTCTTTTTCAGCGTGTGCTAGCTGTTGTTGGTACTGCTGAAAGCGTTGTTCAGCTTGTTGTAGTGCTACATTGGTTTTGTTCAGGTTATCGAGCAACTGCTCTCGTTCTGCAATAAAAGCCTCGATAAAGGATAAATCAGCTAACGAACAATCTAAACCAAGCGGCTGTGCTTTTGAGGGCCATTGGCTTAATAAGCCTTGCTGCTCTTTTGTTTTTTCCTGTTGCACTTTATGAGCGACATCAAGCTCAGCCTTTAACTGTGCTTGTGTCTCTGCTTGCGCCTTGCCTTGGTGTTCGAGTTGCTGTAATTGTTCTGTTAATTGCTCAAACCTTTGTTGGTGCTCTGAAGACTCTGCACGGTCTAACTTTATATATTCATCAATAGCCGGATGTTCAACTGAACCACACAATGGACACGCTTGCTCGTGCTGTAGGTTACTTCGATGCTGACTTAACGACATAATAGTTTTTTGTTGCGCTAAAATTTTTGCCACGTCATCACGTGTTAACTGCACATTTCGATATTGTGAGCGCAAGGCAATGATCTGCTCTGAAACGTCTTTGTATGTTAAACTTTGGTCAGTGATAATAGCTTGAATATTTACCACTTCATTAGCCAAAAGGGCAAAACGACGGGCATTTTCAACTACCGTAATTTGCGGTGCTATTTGTCCTTGAAGTGCTTGTAATCTGTCATGTAATACTTGTTCATTAATCAGTGACGTATTCGCTAAAATTTTGATTTTTTCTTGTTGATGGTACTCAACTTGTATAAGCAGTTCATCATTACGTTGCTGATGATTGTGCAATAATGTTTGCTGACTCTCTTGTTGATGTTCAAGTGCTTGCTGTTGTGAATGTAAGCCTTCTTGGTCAGCAAAAAGCTGTTGTAGTTCATGTTCTGTAAGCGCTAATTGCTGATATTGGCTTTGCCATAAAGGTAATTTTTCTGGTAAGGTTTTTAACAGCTTATTATTGCTGATAAATTGTTCGTTTTCAGTAAACTTCCTTTGCTGTTGCTCTTGATTTTTAACAAGATTTTCGCAATTCTTTTTTGATAAGTGCTGAGCATCTATTAACACGATGAGTTTATTAGCTAATTCTTTTTCTTGCTTAGACAGATACTCTATTTGGTTATCAAGTGGGAGCACTTTATCAATAATCAAGTTTTCAAGTGCTTGATCAGCTAATTGTTTAGCCCCCTGTTCTGTCGTTAATGCTTCGAAAGCTTGTTGCGCTATAATGGTGTCCTTTTCAACATTTTTACAGGTAGTAAGCAGTTCATTATTGCTAATAATTAATTGTTTTTGTCTCTGCTTTTTATTTTCTTGTTGCTCAAAAATAGGCCTTAATTTTTCAGCAGGTTTTGATAACGCTAATTTTGTTAAATCATCTTTCGCGTCAACTTCTTTTTGCGCTTCGCGCTGCAGTTTACTTTGAATAGCGTTAATGTTTTCTTGGTTTTCAAGGGATTTTTGTTGCCAACTTTGCGCTTTTTGCCACAGTTCACAGGTTAAAGCTAAGTGTTTTTCATTCTGGGTAAGATGTTCAAGTTTAAGCGTAAGCGACGTTATTTCTTCTGCTGATAAAACGACCGTTCCTTGGCTTTGCGCTTGCAATATTTTTAAATCGTTACTGGCATTTTTATGGTTCTGATAAACTTGCTGTGAAACTTGTCCGTATATCTCAGTACCCGTTAATTCTTCTAATAACTCTGCTCGTTCATTACTGGGCGCATTCAAAAAAGCAGCAAACTCACCTTGCGATAACATCATCGACTTAGTAAAACGCGAAAAATCTAAGCCTGTTAAACGCGCTATTTCTAAGCGTACTTGTGACACTTTAGTCGCTAATATTTGATCGTCACCTTCTAAGGATGTAGATATTTCTGCAAGTTCAGCAATTGGCTTTTGCAAATTTCCTTCAACACTATTTTTAGCACGTCTTTGACTCCAAAAGGCTCGGTAGGCTTTGCCTTTTACTTCAAATTCAACTTCAGCTAAACAATTAGCCGTATGACGGGTCATTAATTGATTTTGTTTGTCTGAAATATTTAAGCGAGGCGTTTGATGATAAAGCGCTAAACAAATAGCATCTAATATTGTGGTTTTCCCTGCACCTGTTGGCCCAGTAATAGCAAATAAGCCGCTATTATCAAAAGGGGCTTGGCTAAAATCAATTTTCCAGGCTCCTTTGAGCGAGTTTATGTTTTCAAATCGTAAACTTAATATTCTCACTTAGTTTCACCTGCAATTTGCGTTTTTTCAACGTGACTTTCACTGGCTGTATTTTGTTCTTGAACTTGCTCTAAGGTTTGTGCAAACATTTTTTCAAGTCGAATCTTTTGATTTACTTCGAGGTCAGTTTGCCAATTTTCTTGAAGTAATCGCGTGGCAAAGACCTCACTTAAAGACAATTCGTTCAAGGTAATTTTTTTTTGGCTCTCTGGCATTGATTGCCTCGACTTTTTACTGCGCCGCACCAGTAAGACTTCAACAGGTAATTCTTTAACCAGTGCCTCAATACGAGGTGTTAGATCTTGTAAATATTCTGCACTGTTAATTTCAATATCAAGCCAAATCTTTTGATCTTTTGCTAACAATTTTTCTGAATTATTTAGCGTATCAACTAACTCATTGATATCTTGGGTAAGGTGCTCTAATTTACTTTTTACCATTAACAAGGTTTGAAAACAGGGAATGTCTTGCTCAATAACCTGACTAAGTTTTCCTTGTTCAAACTCTGCAATTAACACTTTTTTAGTTTGAGTTGCTTCATCAAAACTCAATGCTATGGGCGAACCGCTGTAGCGAATATGCTCTGATTTAGCTACGCGTTGGTTACGATGAATGTGGCCAAGTGCAATGTAGTCTGCGTTAGGGAAAGCATTAGCGGGGAAAGCTTCAAGTGTGCCGATATAAATATCGCGAACAGACTCACTGCTTGTTACACCAACGGTCGTAAGATGTCCGGTCGCAATAATAGGTAATTTAACGTCATGACTTAACAGCGCAAGATCTTGCGCTTGCTGGTATAAATTTTGGTAATGTTCACTGATAGCTTGCTGCAACGATTGTTGCTTTTCCTTTACTGATTGTCCTGCACTACTGGTCATTATGTCGCGAGGGCGAATAAATGGAATGGCGCACAGCACGGCCCCAGCCTGACCTTTTTTATTATTTAGCGTAATAATTTGCTTATCAAGGATATCGCTAGCACTGGTAATAACCTGACACGATAAATGCGATAACAATTGTTTAGATTCACCAAGCATAGCGACTGAATCGTGATTGCCAGCAAGGATGATTAACTGACATTTTTTTTTGTGCATATTAACAATAAAATCAAAATACATTTCTCGGGCATAACTTGGTGGTGTACCGGTATCAAAAATATCGCCAGCAACAATCACCGCATCAATAACATGCTCGCTGACTTGTTCTAGTAGCCAGTTCAAGAATTTTTGGTGTTCATTTGCCCGACTTTTACCGTAAAAATTTTGGCCTAAATGCCAATCTGAGGTGTGAAGAATACGAAATTTCATAAATTTATCTTAACGTTTTGTAAAACTGATGAGTGAATAATTAGTCATGTTTATAGATAATCGTTTTCTTGCCCATAAAACGGTTGTACAACTTTTGATGAGCGAGCTTTGAAAAAGTATCTGTTCGGGTCTCATAAGCCTTAATCCAATCAATGAGCATAGGTAAATTATTGTCTTGATCTTGCTTTGATGGATATTTATGAGGTTCCCAGGGGCGATTTTTAGCATGGATAATGCATGTTTCTATCGGTAAATCTAAGAATATAATTTCATTAGCTAATGCTTTCTTTTTATCCTTTAATAATCTACCTTCTCGATTAATAGTAAGCTGCTCAAGTAAGTCACTGTAACAACCTTCAATTACCCAACTTTCATGCTGTTGTGTAAATGCATCAATCTCAAAAGTTGAATCGAGAAGACTTTTTCTTTTAGGCGGTGATGTTGCTAACCAAGCTAATGTATCAAGATCTAAGTGTGCTAACCCCTTAGCTATAGCTAATTTATTAGCAAGCGTAGACTTACCTGATCCGGAATTGCCAAAAATAATAATTTTTTGCAAGCAGCTAACCTTTCTATCACATTATCATGAAGGGTAGTGTACCTTAACTCATTATAAAAATTTAGAATTTTAATACAAAGTCAGCAAGTTCATCTTGTCTCAAATAGTCTGACTAACCATGCTCACCGTGATAATAAATATAGACACTGGTGAATTAAATACTCTATCGGTCTCTGCCACTAGAGTAAATATTGTCTTAATAAAAAGAGCAATACATTCGTATTGCCCTTGCTGTTAAGTGGTTAACACATTAATCGCTAAAAACGATATGAGGCATTTAAGAAAAAACCACGTCCGTATAAGTTATATCCTGATGAAGTAACCATGTTGCCACGATTCAACCCAGTAGTTAAGTCAACTAATTCAGGTGCTTTATCAAATACATTTTTTATACCGGCGGTTACTAAAAAGTCTTCACCTTTATAAGTCAATGATGTGTTGATATAAACAGCACGGTCTGCTGAACAAACCGGAACGGTTTATGGCTTACCCGCCAAATCTTCATTTTTAATAAACTCATCACATTTAGCTGTATCACTTACATCATCAGCTGAATGCATGGCAGATATGTAGTTTGCCATAATCCTCGAATTGCCGACCATTTGTCATCGAGGTATTTTGCAATAAATTGGTCACGGTTCTAACACCCGTTTTCATTGGGTCTTTAGCAGTGATCATATGAATAGGTGAAGCGTTCGAAAACTCTGCCTTTTTAAGAGGAGAGTCCGTAACAGAAATTCGCTCAACTTCTTTTTCTGCGCCTACTTCTTAAGCATAAACAAGCATTAAACTAAAGACACCAGCAAGTAATGCATATTAGATAGCTCTTGGAACTGGAGATGTTTTTATCATTATATTATCCTTTAATTAATTATATTATTTTTATAATTATTCAGCTCATTCCTTAAACTCATCACCTAAGTACAACGTCGTAATATCCTTAACTACAAGTAACTTAAGTTAAACTGAACAAACTTACACCAGGGCTAAATGTTTAAAATTAGTATTAAAGATGTTAAAAAATTGTTACCTTTGAGGTATTTGTAAACTTTTAACAACACTTTTTTCTCCTTAAAGAAAGCGTTTTTCATCATTGATTTTACAAATAAACGTCGAACTGTATATCTACCCTCACTCATTATTACCATCTCTGTCTATTTCTTCATTCTAAAATTAATACTTTTTATAAAACTTGCATTCTCAAAAATAACGCCTAGCTTTAACAGTTATGCAACACGATTGTAACAATTAATTGTATTTTGTTACATGGTGTTTCGTAAAATAAAGAAACGAAACGAACTGATTCAATGCTTTTATAGAGTGAGCACAATAGAAAGCGGTTTTACGATTAATACGTTGTTTGCATACCAAAATAATGTGGCTACTGAACGATCATCTCTTGGTTTATTAAGGGTCTACAGACATCTACCTCTAACGGTGCATACCCTGGTATGCAGTAAAACAAAATAATAAAAGGTATAAAAATGAAAAATAATAAAACGTTTATTTTAAGTGCATTGTCTATTACTTTAATAAGCACGTTCAGTGTAGACGCGGCTGAAAGAAAGCTATTAAACGGAGATAATGCAACTATTTCAGCATTATCTCAAAATACATCAAGTCTTTTAAATAACGCTCCTGCGCAACTTCTGGGGTTATCTGACAGTAATACACTACAAGTTAAAGGTAATTTCACTTTAGATAATGGTGATAGTACAACCCGCTATCAACAGTTTTACCAGGGAATACCCGTAATTAATGATGACGCTGTTATCTCTCAAAAAAGTGATAGTAGCTTTAAACATGCACATGGCTCTGTACTGAACAATATAGATGCTGATATTAAGGATGTAACTCCGACCTTTACCGCTAAAGAGGCTTTACTGCGCACTAAAGGAATAAGTTTTGGTGGTTTTCTCTCAGCAAGCCCAGTAACGACATTGAATGAAACGTCTTCATTATCTATTTGGCAAGACGAGAACGACACCGCTAAACTCGTATATGAAGTGAGTTTTGTTCAATATGGAGAAACGCCTGCTCGACCTTATTATATTATCGATGCCCATACTGGTGAGGTACTACTGCATTTAGATAATTTACAAACTGCCGATGGCACTGGCCCTGGCGGTAATGCTAAAACAGGTAAGTATCAATACGGTACAGACTTTGGTTACTTAGAGGTAAGCCAGTCAGGTTCTACCTGTACGATGATTAATAGCAATGTAAAAACGATTAATTTAAATAATGGCACTAGTGGTTCAAATGCCTTTAGTTATACTTGCCCAGAAAATACCACCAAAGAAATTAACGGCGCTTATTCACCGCTTAATGATGCTCATTACTTCGGTAACGTTATTTATAATATGTACAATGATTGGTTTGGCGAGCCTCCCTTAACTTTTCAACTGCAGATGCGAGTGCATTATTCAAATAATTACGAAAATGCTTTTTGGGATGGTACAGCAATGACTTTTGGTGATGGTCAAAATACCTTTTATCCATTGGTTAGCTTAGATGTTTCTGCGCATGAGGTGTCTCATGGCTATACCGAGCAAAATTCTGGGCTTGTTTATTCGGGAAAATCTGGAGGCTTAAATGAAGCCTTTTCAGATATGGCAGGTGAAGCAGCAGAATACTTTATGACAGGAACGAATGATTGGAAAGTAGGTGAACAGATATTTAAAGGTAACGGCGCTTTGCGATACATGGATGATCCAACCCTCGATGGCCGATCTATAGGTAATCAGTCAGATTATTCGTCAGGAATGGATGTTCATCATAGCTCAGGTGTTTTTAACAAAGCATTCTATTTGTTAGCAAATAAAACGGGATGGAATACTCGCAAGGCATTTGAGGTGATGACGAATGCTAACAAATTTTATTGGACATCGAATACTAATTGGGATTCTGCCGGTGACGGCGCAATCGATGCAGCTTGTGATTTAGGCTACAGCACGGCGGATGTAAAATCTGCGTTAGCGTCAGTTGGCGTTAATTCTGATGCAAGTTCAAGTAACTGTGGCGTACCACCAACTGATAGTGTTTTAACCAATGGTGTTGCAGAAACGGGGCTGTCTGGTAGTGCAAAAGATCAACTTTTTTATACCTTAGTAGTACCTGCTGGAGCAACCGATTTGAATTTTGTGACGAGTGGATCGAACGGTGATGCTGACCTGTATGTTAAATTTGGTTCTAAACCTACATTATCAACTTATGACTGTAAAAGTACCAGTTCGTCAAGTAATGAAACCTGTGATATTTCATCAGCACAAACTGGCACCTATCATGTCATGGTTGAAGCTTGGAATGCGATCAGTGGTACTTCTTTAACTGGTAGCTTTGTTGAAGATGGTGGTACTAACCCAGGCGACCCAATTGATATTACTTACAATATTAATGCAATTAATTCGGGTGCTTGGGAAAGATTTACTGAAAACTTAGCCAGTGGATATTCTAACTTGACAGTCACTATTTCTGGTGGAACAGGAGATGCCGATCTTTACGTAAGAGAAGGTGCTCAGTCAACGACCTCGAATTACGATTGTCGTCCATACAAAAATGGTAATGAAGAAGTATGTAATTTTACCAGCCCTGCTGCAGGTGCATGGTATTTTGATGTTAGAGGATACAACGCCTCGTCAAATATAACATTAAATATCAAAGCGAATTAATGCTTATATAAAAATATTGAGGGGCGAAGCCCCTCTTTTTATTTCCAACAAACTCTACCTTTTCTTATAGAGGCTTACTCAGCAATGTTTGCCCACTCCCTTTTTTACCGCGACAGTTTTATTTCGTTAAAATTCAGCTTTGCTGCTTTATGATAATCGCTAAAAGTAACGGTAATCAAGATGGAGTACTAAAAGGTATTTTTCAAAAAAATAATAAATAATTAAAAGAGAAATGCATGAACAAGATAGCTAATAACCTACTTGTGCTTAGTTTACTCAGTGGAATGAGTACCGCTTCGACACTTGAAAATAACAATATAGATCTTAATATAAGTCCGCTAGATAATGATAAAAAAGTTTGGATTTCCATTGGCAACGATGCGGTAACTATGATTAATAAGAGTTACAGCAAACAATTCAACCTGACAAATATTCAACCTAAACAGTCCGTGCTTAATATTTCAGAAACACCAACAACACTTACACATAACCATGCTATTAATATTGTCAGTATTGATGAAGCTCAATTAAATAACTTAAGCGAATTCATGCATGATAACTTTAAACGCTGTGGCGGATATATATTTCATGAATCACTAGAAGCCGCTCAACAATACACAACAAACATCGCATTAGCTCCGCAAGTAGTGACGAGTTACACTATTGATAATCCGACGGGCGTAAATTCCTTATTAAATCAATTATCTTCATCAAACTTAACAGCTACCGTTAATACCCTCAGCAACTACAATAATCGTTATTATACGAGTTCAACAGGAGTACAGTCGGCTAATTGGTTAAAAAGCCATTGGGCTTCAATAAGTAGTCAACGTAGTGATATTTCTGTTGAGTTGTACAATCATACTTTTCAGCAACCTTCTGTTATTGCAACGATCACTGGCACGTCAAATAGCAACGAAATCGTCATCATAGGTGGACATTTAGACTCGATAAACTTGTCTAACCCAAGTACGAGTCGTGCACCGGGTGCCGATGATAATGCCTCTGGTATTGCTGTGGTTACCGAAACCTTACGCGCAATTATAGCGAGTGGTTTTAAACCAAAACGCACAATCAAGTTTATCGGTTATGCTGCTGAAGAAGTCGGTTTGAGAGGGTCAAAAGCTATTGCTCAAGACTATAAAAACCAAGGATTGAATATTATCGGTGTCGCACAATTTGACATGGTGGGCTACAAAGGTACCGCTAATAAAGACATTGTTTTTATGACCGATTACACAAATGGTGCCCAAAATACCTTTATGACTCAGCTCATCGATACCTATTTGTCTGACATTAGTTATGGCTTCGACCAATGTGGCTATGGTTGTTCAGATCATGCTTCGTGGCACAACCAAGGCTACCCTGCCTCGATGCCATTTGAATCTACGATGTCAGATATTAACAGCAGTATACATACCGCTAATGACAGTAGCTTTAACTCAGCCCATGCATTAAAGTTTGCACGCCTTTCTGCTACTTTTGTTGGCGAACTGGCTAAAAGCGGCGACGTTGTTATCCCACCAAACGACTCGACATTAGAGAACAATGTAGCAGTTACGGTCACCGCCACAGCAAAAGAGCAAACTAAGTTCACCTTTGAAGTACCTGCTGACGCTACGTCATTAAGTTTTCAGACAAGTGGGGGCAGTGGCGATGCTGATTTGTATATTAGATTTGGCGCTGAGCCCACTTCATCGATTTACGATTGCAAGGGCACGAGTTCAACGAGTAATGAAACCTGCGATATAACAGCTATAGAAACGGGCACTTATCACGTAATGGTATTAGCATGGGATCAAATCAGTAACGTCAGTCTACTACCAAGTTACGATACATCAACAATCCCAACAGATAATACTAATGTGTTACAAAATAATATCCCCAAAACAAATTTAAGTGGTGCAAGGTATGAAAATTTGGAATACACCATGGAAGTGCCTGCAGGTGCTACTAATATTAAATTTACGATTAATGGTGGCAGTGGTGACGCAGACCTGTTTGTAAAGTATGCCAGTAAACCAACTTCATCAAGCTATGATTGTCGCCCCTATATTAGCGGTAATAACGAATTATGTAGCCTCAGTAATGGTAGTGGCACTTATTATATAATGATCAATGGCTACGCTGCATTTTCTGGTTTGAACCTAACCGGCAGTTATAACCAAGGGATTAATACGGCTATAATCGCTAACATGATAGGTGCGACTTCGATGCAATAAAATAACTTTTTAAGAAAGGTTTCCTCCATTGGATTTAAGTATTTAAGTATTTAAGTATTTAAGTATTTAAGTATTTAAGTAAAAATA
>NZ_JACGUX010000064.1:0-2583 GCF_014076915.1 Colwellia sp. MB02u-14 | reverse complement strand
ACTAATCGATTGATAAATGGATTGGTCCAACTATAAGCCATTCAAGCAGGACAAATAACAGTTGGCTATTTGCTCCTTCGTCGCTTATTTTAGCCAACTATCATTTGCCTCTTAATGGGGCGTTATATACCTAAGGAAGTTATGGTTAATCATTCCAAATCTGTTCAAGTACTGGCTTATATTTGCGGAGTGATATTAATCCCTGTATATATCTTTGGTCCCTTTGCTTTGTTTTACGCGACATATAAGTCTATGGGGAATCCTGAAATGTTAGTTACAGTATTTATAGCCGTACTCTCTTTAGCTTTAACTTATTTTGGCTTTAAAAGTTTGTATTTAATAATCCGCTTTCTCAAAACACTGAAAGTAAGCTTTGAATTTAACGCAAAGGGTATAGTGTTAAACTCTAGTGATTGTTCAAACCATTACTCTTGGAGTGACCTTGAAAGCTCAAAAGATTACCCTAGTTGCCAGTTATTTTGCCTAATCGATAATAAAGGAAATCACCTGTTTTCAATTTGGGAGTACGCAACAAATTATTTGGAATTTCGAGAAGTAGCTTTGGAGAAAATCGGTATATAACAAGCCACTCAAGCAGGACAAATAACAGTTGGCTTTGTTCGCTTCGCTCTCTATTATAGCCAACTATTATTTGCCTCTTAGTGGGGCGTTATGTTGTAAAAGGAGATGCAGTTCATGAATCAGATTAAGAGTAACTTTCAAATATTAGCCGCTACAGCTTCAACGCTTTATTTTGGCTTGTTTGCGTATGGAGCTTTTATCTTCATTAAAGAATTTGAAAATGTATTTGATTCGTTTGAATCGGAGCTACCATTTCAAACATCTTTATTAATTGGCACTTATCGTTTCTGGGGTATTTTAGCTTTAATCTCTGCTTTTATTTTGTTTAAAGTGAGTAAATGTAAAAGTAGTAAATCTATGTCGGTGCTTATTTGGCTTGGTGTTTTGTCAATATTATTAGTAGTGTTTGCTATTTGGGGTATTTATAGCCCTGTACTCGAAGGTAGCGGGCAAGCTGCAACATAACAAGCCACTCAAGCAGGACAAATAACAGTTGGTTTTGTTCGCTTCGCTCTCTATTATAACCAACTATTATTTGCCTCTTAGTGGGGCGTTATATGCCTATGAATAAACTAATAAGTTTTGTGCTACTTTTTCTATCGTTTAATGCCTTAGCTGAAGTTTCAGATAAAATGGCTTCAATTCCTGAGCTTTGGTTGCATGGAATAATTGTGGGATTGTTAATCTATTTTCTTACTGTTTGGAGGATAGGTTTTGTGATTTTAGGTGGCTTATTTATAGCATTTTTTGCTTTTGCCGCCTACGACACTTTGAACTCGCCTTTTATTGGCGAAGCGATTATTAAAGAGCAAGGTGTTCCATATATAGTTGCCTCTTATAGCGCAACCGTAATAATATCTATTTGTTCAATTTTAGGCGTAATTAAAAACAAGCGAAGAATTAAACGCGGCATATAACAAGCCATTCAAGCAGGACTTTTAACAGTTGGTTAGGTTCCGCTTCGCTTCACATTTTAACCAACAATTAAAAGCCTCTTAATGGGGCGTTAGAAGATTCGCATGAAAAAACTTTTCGTTATAATTATTTATTCAGTGTTACTAAGCTATTTAGTAGGTAGTTATGCGTATAAAAAAGGGTTTGGTGATTCAGCTGCAACCACCACATATGTTACTTTAGCGGAAAACCTTGTTGCTTTACGTTTACTCAGGAGCAAAACCCCCGAAGAAACCCTGAAATTTTACGAGTCAATGTTGGCATCAAATATCATGATTCATAGGAATTTATTAGACTTACAAAGTGTATTCCATAGAAAGCTAGATAATGGACAAAGTGGGCCTAATTTGGAGTATTACAAGGCAGTTAAGGAGTATATATCTACATTCCCGAGTGATGAATTTAATGCATTAGTAATTAATGATATAAATTGGTTAGTAAAAAATGAAGAGAAAATCTTCTAACAAGCAATTCAAGACGGACGCTAAACAGTTGGCTAGCTTCGTTCCTCGCAATTTTAGCCAGCTATTTCGCGCCGCTTAATTGGGCGTTATAAGGTTCTATGAATAGGTTATTAATTTCCGCCGTTTTAGTTTTAATTAGCTTTAACATTTATGCGAAAAAGATCGAATGTCTAGCTCATCCTGATTACCCGAATGATAGAGGTTTTTCCGCTGATATTGAGCTAATTCAAAACAATGACAAATTTAAAATTAAGATTGAAAAATTAAATCTTAGTGATACCTGGCCATTAGAAAAGTCTTGTAGTTCACCACTTGAATTTAGTAATGTTACATTCTTAGGTAGCCAAACTAAAGATGGATTTAAATTTGGGTTAGACAACGGAAAAGAATGTGGTTTTGTTTTTCATATATCTATTAATAACAAAACGCCAACATTACTTATGCCACATCACACTTTCAAGGTGTTTGGTGAAAAACCATTTTTGGCTAGGTGCAAAACCTTATAACAAGCCATTCAAGCAGGACAAATAACAGCTGGCTATTTGCTCCTTCGTCGCTTATTTTAGCCAACTATCATTTGCCT
>NZ_JACGUX010000063.1:0-63995 GCF_014076915.1 Colwellia sp. MB02u-14 | reverse complement strand
CTTGTCGTCATGTTGAATTCATTTCTCTTGTCGTCATGCTGAATTCATTTCAGTATCTGTTCTTTGGTTCTAAGTACAGATCCTGAAACAAGTTCAGGATGACGGAGATGTGTTCAGGATGACGGTGTTGTTTTCAGGGGAATGGTGTTGAGTTCCGAATTTCGCAGTGGTATTTGGTACTCTTGTCGTCATGTTGAATTCATTTCTCTTGTCGTCATGCTGAATTCATTTCAGTATCTGTTCTTTGGTTCTAAGTACAGATCCTGAAACAAGTTCAGGATGACGGAGATGTGTTCAGGATGACGGCTTTGTTTTCAGTGTTTTGGGCTGTGGTATCTTATGTTTACTTTGTTCAAAGTAGCTATCTAATACAGATGCTAAAGCAGTTGATTATTTATTAAATTAGCCACCATTATATAATTATTCACATATTAAGAATAAATAAAAACTATGTGTATATTGTATAATATAGTGGCTTTTAACTCGGTAGCTCAGCGTCAATATAAAATTAAATTGTATACAATATAGTAAATATACCATTTTATGTTGATATTTCTGAAAAAATACTGAATATTTACTCTAATCTATATTGACACTAAATTATTTTTCTGAAACAGCAATAATTAGTTTGCTTTATAGGCATTGGAGTGATTATTCTAATTATACTTTTTCTTTGAATGAGATCTTTCATGGAACACCTAAACCAATTATTTATAGAAGCGGGTACATTAATGCTTGCTGGCATGGTCTTCGTTTTTGCCTTTTTAGGCTTGACGATTATTTTTATTAATGTGGTTTTAAAACGCTTAGCCATTAAATTTCCAGATGCTGTTGTCCAAACACGATCCACGCGGTCGAATCAAAAAACAAAACAAAGTGTTGATGGTATTTCACCTAATGTGGTGGCGGCAATTACTTCTGCTGTAACGCAATACCGCAAACAACATAATAAACCCTCAAGCACCGATAAAACTAAATAGGAATAAACTCATGACAAAGCCATTAGGTATCACTGAAGTTGTTTTAAGAGATGGTCATCAATCATTACTCGCCACTCGATTACGTCTTGAGGACATGTTACCCATTGCGCCAAAACTTGATGAAATTGGTTTTTGGTCAATTGAGTCTTGGGGTGGTGCAACTTTTGATTCTTGTATTCGCTATTTAGGTGAAGATCCTTGGGAACGTTTGCGCGCCTTAAAAAAAGCGATGCCAAAAACTAAACAGCAAATGTTATTTCGTGGCCAGAATATTTTAGGCTACCGCCACTATGCTGATGATGTGGTCGAAAAATTTGTTGAACGTGCTCATGTTAACGGTATTGACGTGTTCCGTATTTTTGATGCCATGAACGATGTACGTAATTTACAAACCGCCATTAAATCAGCAGTGAAAGTGGGGGCGCACGCACAAGGCACATTAAGCTATACCGAGAGCCCAGTGCATACCCTTGAAGGTTGGCTAACAATGGCTAAGCAAATTGAAGATATGGGCGCACATTCTTTATGTATTAAAGACATGTCTGGCTTATTGAAACCTTACGACGCTGAAGAGTTAATTGCTCGCCTCAAAGAAACCGTTTCTTTGCCTATTGCCCTACATTGCCATGCGACTACAGGCTTAAGTATTGCGACTCACATGAAAGCGATTGATGCTGACGTAGATGTTATCGATACCTCTATTTCGTCAATGAGTATGACCTACGGACATTCACCAACAGAAACGATTGTTTCGATTGTTGAAGGGACTAAACGAGATACCGGTTTAGACATGGTTAAGCTTGCTGAAGTTGCCACTTACTTTCGTGAAGTGCGTAAAAAATACGCTAAATTTGAAGGCAGCTTAAAAGGCATTGATGCCCGAATTTTACTCGCTCAAGTACCAGGTGGCATGTTAACAAATATGGAAATGCAGTTAAGAGAACAAGGTGCTGCCGACAAGCTCGATGAAGTATTAATTGAAATTCCAAAAGTAAGAAAAGATTTAGGTTATATCCCTTTGGTAACGCCAACCTCACAAATTGTGGGTACGCAAGCGGTATTAAATGTTTTAACGGGTGAGCGCTACAAATCAATTACCAAAGAAACTGCGGGTGTGTTAAAAGGTGAATATGGCGCAACGGCAGATAAAGTAAATGCAGAATTGCAAGCGCGTGTTTTAGACGGCGCAGAAGCGATTACGTGTCGTCCTGCTGATTTAATTAAGCCTGAACTTGATAACCTTACTGCAGAACTTGAAACATTGGCTAAAGAAAAGAAAATTGACTTAGCAGACGAAGTGATTGATGACGTTTTAACCTATGCACTTTTTCCACAAATAGGGCTGAAATTCTTAGAAAATAGAAATAACCCAGAGGCTTTTGAACCTGTACCGACTATTGAAGACGCGGTGGCAACATCTGCTCCAGCTAAAAGTTCAACAGCGCCAGAAAATTATGCAGTAAGTGTTGATGGTAAGGTCTTTGACGTTGTTGTCGCGCAAGGTGGCGATATTAGTCAAATTACCCAGCCAAATAGTGGCCAAGCAACTAAGCCGTCATCATCAGCTTCAGAGGCGTTAAATGCACCACTTGCTGGTAACATTTTTAAAGTGCTTGTACATGAAGGTGATGAGGTTGCCGCCGGTGAGGTTGTTATCATCATGGAAGCAATGAAAATGGAAACTGAAATTCGTGCCGTTAACTCAGGTATTATCACTTCAGTGGATATTAAAGAAGGCGATTCGGTTGCCGTTGGTCAAGCTTTATTGAGTTTAGGATAGATAATCATGGATTCACTAAATAAACTTTGGTTGTCTACGGGCTTAGCTAACTTTGAGTCAGGTCAAGTGATCATGATGATAGTGGGCTGTTTGCTTCTTTATTTGGCAATAGCACGTAACTTTGAACCGTTATTGTTATTACCTATGGGTTTTGGTGCGATATTAACCAATATTCCTTTAGCGGGATTTTCAGAAGTGGGTGGTTTATTACACTTCATTTATTATGCGGGTATTGATACGGGGATCTTCCCGTTGATTATCTTTATGGGGGTCGGAGCTATGACCGACTTTGGCGCGTTAATCGCTAACCCTAAAACCTTATTATTAGGTGCGGCAGCACAGTTTGGTATTTTTGCGACTTTATTTGGGGCGATTGCTTTAAACGCAATACCTGGTATTGAATTTACCCTTAAAGATGCATCAGCTATTGCTATTATTGGTGGTGCAGATGGTCCTACAGCGATATTTTTAGCATCAAAACTAGCGCCAGAATTATTAGGTGCTATTGCGGTTGCTGCTTATTCTTATATGGCTTTAGTGCCAATTATTCAGCCACCTATTATGCGCGCATTAACCACTGAAGATGAACGTAAAATTGAAATGGCGCAATTACGCCCAGTAGCAAAAATTGAAAAAATAGTATTCCCGTTAGGTGTTCTCCTGATGGCTATTTTCTTTTTACCATCAGCAACACCTTTAGTGGGAATGTTCTGTTTAGGTAATTTGATGCGCGAATGTGGTGTGGTTGACCGATTAAGCTCTACAGCGCAGAACGAGTTGATTAATATCACCACCATATTCTTAGGTTTAGGGGTTGGCTCTAAGTTAAGTGCAGAAGCCTTTTTGAATATAGAAACGTTGGGTATTTTAGGCTTAGGTGCTGTGGCATTCTCAATTGGCACCGCTTCTGGGGTGTTAATGGCGAAATTGATGAATAAACTTTCATCAACACCCATTAACCCACTCATTGGTGCAGCTGGCGTTTCGGCGGTACCTATGGCGGCACGTGTTGCCAATAAAGTGGGGCTAGAAGCTAATCCACATAACTTCTTACTTATGCACGCGATGGGACCTAATGTTGCTGGTGTGCTTGGCTCGGCGGTTGCTGCAGGTATTTTGTTGGCGCTCGTTGGATAAAGGTAGTTTTATTATGACCGTTTTTATAACACGTTATTATTCAATAACACCACTGCTTGGTAACTTTGTGTAAGCCACTATTTTTTAAAATAGTGGCTAGTATTTTAAAAAAATAGCTTTAAGTCAGTAAAATAAAGGTAATAACCACTTTATTGAGCGCAGTAATATTGTTCAAAATAGGCATCCTATAAATCCATTGACAGTCCATGTCAGTAAATTACTACAGATAAAATTTATTTAAATGCCTTTAAAATCATAAAATAAAATATTAAGGATTTAATTTAAATTGACGCCATAATGTTTTTGGGTGTTTTTGTGTTTCTTCTGCAGTTTGCTCTTGCTCAAAGCAAATGCGGTCATGTAAACGGTTAGCGCGACCTTGCCAAAATTCGATATAGTGAGGCTTTATTCGCCAACCACCCCAGAATTCAGGTAGCGGTATTTCTTGACCGGCAAATTTTTCAGCATAGTAAGCTTCGCGCTCTTTTAATACGTCTTTACTCGCCAGTGGTGAGCTTTGCTTTGACGCCCACGCGCCAATTTGGCTGCCTCTATCTCGGCTATGAAAGTACTTTTCTGACTGTTCATGAGTCACTTTTTCTACCACGCCCTCTATACGGATTTGGCGTTGTAGAACATTCCAGTGAAATAATAAGGCGATTTTATTATTTTCCGTTAAATCTTGGCTTTTACGGCTCGCGTAATTGGTGTAAAAAATAAAACCACTTTCATCAAACTCTTTTAATAACACCATACGAGAGCTTGGTTGGCCATTTTTATTCGCACTACTAACCGACATAGATTCAGGTAATAAAACACCTGATTTTTTTGCGTCGTTAAACCATTGTTCAAATAGCTCAATGGGGTTTGTTTGTGAAGAGAACTCGGGGAGTGGTAAAGCAACCCCTTGACCAAATGTTAATAAACAACGTAATTTTTCAAATAGTGTCATAACGATAGAATAAAATGATGTTAGGGATAATAAGTATTCAGATAATAGCATGAATGTTTTATCTGACAATAAGAGATTGTGCGCTTAATTTACTCTAATCAATAATTATATACGATTAAATATCCCAATCGTCAGAGAAATCTAATGCTTCACGGAGTCGTTTTTTTTCTAGCAAATCATCAATACGTTTTCGTACTTTTGAATTTTTATCTGCTTTTTTCCCTGTAGCGAGATCTTTGTCGTATTTCTCTGATTCGTCTTTTTCTCTATATTCATCTGACATTTTCGTGTTTTTCTCACGGTTAATTATATTTATTAAAAGGGATTAATTTGAAGATAGGCAACAACTGAGAAAATTTCAATAAAATGGCTTAATCATCTACTTCATTTTCACGACGATAGTGTTAGAACAATAAATCGTAAAGTATAAATAGTTTTGCATTGTGCCAGCACATTGATAAACTGATTTATCTGCAGACCTACTATAATTTAGCGACTACTATGCCCAACCGTAATTTCGCCGAATGGCTTGAACAATGTCAATGTCAGGCATTAGCAAATTTTCAGCGTCAATTGGTTTTACTTGTGGGTGATGCTTGTTGGGTAAAGCAATTATTGGGATTAACGGTACAAACGCCAACTAAAGATGCTTGGTTAGTCTTTAGTTATCATCAAGAAATACCCGCGACTATTAATAGTAAACATTATGCTCAGCAATTGGGTAGCGAGCATAATAAGATACTCTTCTCTTGTGTTGAAGGTAGTGAAAGTTCAACACCTGATACTATCAATTTAGACGCGTTTGCCGCACTTTCAGGTACTTTGGTTGCTGGGGGCGTTATGTGCTTGTGGCTTGAAAATCCGTTAGTACAAGCGATTAAACAAACTGATTTACTTTCATTAAAATATTTTTATCAACAATTACTCAATAACAAGGAACTGATCACTCTTTCGCAAAACGCTAAGCAAACGTTCCCGGTGTTAAAACAGGCATTACCTGTAGCACCTTTTGTCAACGATGATTTTTTATATCAATGTAAAACGAAAGAACAACAAATTGCTGTTGAACATATTATCAACGTGAGTCAGGGCCATAGAAACCGGCCCTTAGTGTTAACGGCCGATCGTGGGCGAGGTAAGTCATCTGCACTGGCTATTGCTTGTGTTCAGTTAATTGAAAATAATAATGGTGTTGGTAGCGAGAAAATTGATATTTTCATCACGGCTCCTCATATCCGCGCTTTAACGGTTTTTTATCGCCAAGTTGCCTTTTCATTTGCGGCATGGGGTACAAAATTTGACTCTGTTAATGCCAGTAAAACGTCAATAACTCATGCCTTTGGTTCTATCACTTTTATTGCGGTTGACCGACTTATTCAAGTAAGCGATTCATTGAATGTTTCGCTACTACTTGTTGATGAAGCTGCAGCCATTCCTGTACCGCTATTAACAAGGTTAACGTCTCGTTTTTCACGGGTTGTATTTTCGAGTACCGTACATGGTTATGAGGGTGCAGGGCGTGGCTTTACGGTTAAATTTCAACAGGAATTGCAACAACGGGTACCGCAGTGGCGAAGTTTTCACATTGATGAACCTATTCGTTGGTGTAAAGAAGACCCATTAGAAAACTTTGTTTTTGAAAGTTGCTTACTCAATGCGAAGCTAGCAATGTTGCCTGCATTAGCGGGTATTTCTTCGAACCCCTTATTGTTAACCCAGGCATCAGCGCAGCGCTCAAGGGAAAGGGAGTTATGTGTTAAGCAAGTCTCGGCAGGGTCGCTCATCGAAGATACTGATTTATTACAGCAGGTTTTTGCTGTTTTAGTGACGGCGCATTATCAAACATCACCAAACGATATTACGCTATTACTTGATAATAAGGCGGTAAAACTCTTTATTGCTACAATTGATAACCATATTGTTGGGGTTGCGGTACTCCTTGAAGAAGGTTGCACTGAAAACTTCGACATTCAAGCCATTGCAGAGAATAAACGGCGATTAAAAAGTCAATTTATTCCTCAGTCATTACTGACACATTGTGGTTTTAGCGAAAGCTTTAATTATCAATATTTACGCATTTTACGTATTGCCATTCATCCGCAATATCATGGTTGTGGTTTTGGTACGTGTTTTATTAAACAGCTTGAAAAATTTGCTAAAAAGCAACGGTTTGACTTTATTGGCGCAAGTTTTGGCGCTAATGCACCCTTGCTTAAATTTTGGCAGGATGCTGATTACCAAGTGGCTCGGATCGGTTTTACCCAAGATAAAGCCAGTGGTGAATATTCTGCTTTAGTGCTTTCTGCAATGAGTGACCGTGGTCAGTTTTTTGAACGAAAAATAGTTAATGAATTTTATCATTCATTCGATTACTTGCTCACGGACGAATATAAAGGACTGACACCTAAACTTGTTTGGCAAATATTACACCATTGTCCTGATAAAAGTTTACCGCAATTAAGTGCTCATCAAGTGAGCAGTATTAATGACTTTACCTTAAAAAAGCGGCAATTTAGTCACTGCGTAAAAGCGCTGCATTATTGGTGTGTTATTCATTGTAAACAAGCATATCAGCCACAAATATTGTTGTTAATTGAACGGATTTTACAGAAAAAAACACTTAGTGAGGTGTGTGAAAACCATCAACTAACCGGTAAAAAAATGCTTAACACCGCATTAGTCGATTATATTTCACAACAACACACTTAGGCTATTTGCTGTTGCCAAAACTTGAGCATGGTAAAATAATGACAAGGTTGACTAGCGAAAGCAGTAAAGTCGTCATGCTTTATGATGCGCGTTAAGTAGTAGGTAATGACTTTTGCTAAACCGTTACTGGGGTGTTTAGCGTAAGTATTCGTTAATAGATTTAACCAGTCTTCTATTTGGCAAAGCTCGCTTGAGCGTGCAATGGCACAGTGAAAACTTTTTGAATGCGAACTGGCTGAGTAAGTTAGCGACATAATGATTGTTCTCCTTGTAAGCTGCTCTGTAAAATTGATTGCCATAATGTTTTGCGTGCAGCATCGTCTAAGCACCTGCATTCATGGCCGGCTAAGGCGCCAGATAATATTAATCTCTCTAATAATTTAATGGGTAATTCAACTTGTGCTTTTTCATTATTAGAGCTCTCGTAACGGTCTTGGATATTTTTTCTATTGATATAGTATTGTTGTGCGCCCATGGTAAAACTCCTTTTATTAAGATTGCTTTAAATTAATTTAATGTAAAAAAAGCAGTAATGCAAATGATAATTATTATCATTTGTATTTTATTTAGTTTAATTATGTAATCTTCACAAATATCGCATTACAATAATGCGCAAGAAACAGGTATTGATAGGAAAGTTATGACAGAAGTTGAAAACTCACTCAACGATACAAAAAATAATATTATTGAAGTGAATCGTTTAGTGAAAACCTACAAAGGTGTTCAAGCCGTTGACGATATAAGTTTTGCTATTACTAAAGGGCACTGTTTTGGTCTGTTAGGGCCAAATGGCGCGGGTAAAACGACAACGATTGAAATAATGGAAGGGATAATTAGTACCACGAGTGGGCAAGTACTTTATTCAGGAAAAGCCATCAGTAAAGATATAAGTCAGCAAATAGGTATTCAATTTCAGAGTACCGCCTTGCAAGACTTTTTAACCGTACAAGAAACCTTAAATTTATTCACCGCGTTTTATGACCATACCTTACCTCATCAGCAATTGATCGAACTTTGTGGTTTAAAAGACTTTTTAGATAGAGATAATCGCCTATTGTCGGGCGGACAGCGTCAACGGTTATTATTAGCACTGGCGTTAATTAACGACCCAGAAATAATTTTCCTTGATGAACCAACCACTGGACTTGATCCACAAGCGCGACGAAATTTTTGGCAGTTAATTAAAAATATTAAAGCACAAAATAAAACGGTTATTTTAACCACCCATTACATGGATGAAGCAGAGCAACTTTGTGATGACGTGGTTATTATGGACAATGGTAAAATTATTGAAAGTGGTACACCAAACAGACTCCTTGCTAAACATTTTCATAACGTATTTATTTACCTGCCTAAAGCGCAAGTACCTCAAGCATTAATTGATAAGCATCAGTGGGTTATTGCACACGACCGTGTCGAAATTAGCACACAACAAGTAGAAGAAACCATCAGTTTGTTAATTGCTGCACAAGTTCCGCTAGACGGATTACAAGTGAAGTCTCCAAACCTTGATGATCTTTTTCTAAAATTAACTGGCCATTCGTTAAGGGAGTAATATTAATGAATTTAAAACGTTTTTTTGCGGTAGTAAAGGCCCGTAATATTGAATTTTTTCGTGATCGTTCATCCTTGGGGTGGAATTTGCTCTTTCCGATCTTAATGCTAGCCGGTTTGTCTTTTGTCTTTTCTGGCGACGGGAAAGCGGTTTATAAAGTTGGGGTTGTTAATATTGGATCCGTGCAATCAACGTTTATGGAAACACGTTATGTTGATTTTATTGATTACCAAGATAAAGTGTTAGCAACACAAAAGTTAGAACAACATGCCATTGATTTTTTGGTTGATTTTAATGAAAAAAATTACTGGGTAAGTCAAGGTTCACCCAATAGTTACCTTGTTGAAAAAATATTTATAGGACAACATAATGACTTTCAACGTTTAGAAACCTACGGTAAGAAAATCCGTTATGTTGATTGGGTCTTACCTGGAATTTTAGGCATGAATATGATGTTCAGTTGTCTGTTTGGGGTTGGCTATGTCATTGTACGTTATCGTAAAAATGCGGTACTTAAACGCTTAAAAGCGACACCACTTTCAGCGTTTGAATTTGTGTCTGCACAGTTAGTTTCACGTATCTTTATTGTGATGTTTATGTCGAGCGTTGTGTATATTGGTTGTAATTTGTTTTTCGATTTTTATATGTTGGGCAGTTATTTTGATCTCTTTATGATTGCTATTCTAGGCGCGGTTAGCTTAATTTCGTTAGGGTTGCTTGTTGCAAGCAGAAGTAAAAGTGAAGAGCTTATTGGCGGTTTACTTAATTTAACATCATGGCCAATGATGCTGCTCTCAGGCGTATGGTTCAGTTTAGAAGGTGCGCCTAATGCGGTGAAAGTCTTGGCTGACTTCTTACCTTTAACACACTTAGTGGCTGGCGCGAGAAAAGTGATCACAGAAGGGGCTACGCTTGCCGATATTAGTTATCACGTAATGGCACTATTAATAATGAGTACTATTTTCTTAGCATTAGGTTCGTACTTATTCAGTTGGAATACCGAACGTTAATATTAAAGTGATAACTTTGTTATCACTGTTTGAGCTTTCATGCATTAAGGCGTTTATATGTTACTAAAAATTGCCGGCATATTTTTTGTAGCTCTTGCTATATTAGGTGTTGTTTTACCGATTTTACCGACAACGCCTTTTTTATTGGTTTCGGGTGCTTGTTTCGCTAAGTCTTCGCCGAAAATGTATAAAATGTTACTGGACAATAAAGTTTTTGGACCACTTATTTACCATTGGCAAGCATCTCGCAGTCTTCCAAGGAGTGCTAAGATAATAGCGTTAACTTCTATTGTCTTAGCGTCTAGCTGGTCGTGTTATTTATTAGATAATAATATATTACGGATTGTGATCATCGCTTTGGTGACAGGGCCATTTGTTTTTTTATGGCGATTGCCTATTTCGGATGGAAATAAGCAAACTTAGCGCTTAACTTCAGCCATTATTTTTTATTGAATAAATGTAAAGAAAAAATATTTTATTATCTTTAAATACTTATTTAGCTAAAGCCTTACCCACTAATGCTGCTAGGTGATCAGGTAACGTTAAAGAAAGGGCTATTTCGTGGCCACGGTCTGACATTTTTCCCCACGTTTTTTGGACGATATTAATTATTTTAGCTTCGTTGTTTGCTTCTGTGTATTTTGCGGCAAAAGCATCAAAGTAATATTGTAAAAATACCAGGCAAGCCACATCTTCTAAAATTTGGGTATGCTCGTTAGTTTTAAGCTGTTCTTTTCTTAAAATACAAGCGGTTAATTCAGCTTCATTTTCATCATAACCATTTTCTAACATTAACGATTTAGTCAGCTGTGCATGGAATTTTCCTTGTGCAATTCGCCATTGATAATACCCTGCTTTACCTTCATCAAATTCGTTACGTTTTGAATCCCAACGTTTAATATGCTGAGCACGCACCGCAATTTTTACTAATTCATTCGACTGGGGGAAATACTGCTCTAAACAAGCGGTCATGTACTGACCGTAAAGTAACTCATTGGGTTGAGAAAACCCATTAACCTGCGTTTTGTTCGGATCTTCACTATTTATTTTATCAATAGCAGAATGTACGGCTGTTAAACGAGATGAATTCATAAAGGGTATCCAATGCCTAGGGCGAATTAAAACAATATGTTAGCTTTTTATGGGTAAAATAAAAACTCCAATTAAATTTTTTGTCAAAATAAGAGAAATTGATTTGTTGATCATATTGTCGTGGTAGCTAGTTTTAAGTATAATGTTTTCCCGTCCTGCTAGGTTGGTGTGTTTTTCAAAATCATGACTAAACTTACCTTATTATTCGCAATTTATTCGCAAAATATGCTAGCAAAACAACTTAAGCAAAAAACACAAAATTCCTGCTCACTCTGACTTTTGGTATCACATGACAACTAGATATATTTTTGTAACCGGCGGCGTTGTATCGTCTCTTGGTAAAGGTATTGCAGCAGCATCACTCGCCGCAATTCTTGAAGCGCGCGGCTTGAAAGTAACCATGTTAAAACTTGACCCTTATATTAACGTTGATCCGGGTACAATGAGCCCTATTCAACATGGGGAAGTTTTTGTTACTGAAGATGGCGCTGAAACCGATTTAGATTTAGGGCATTACGAACGATTTATTCGTACCAAAATGACTAAACGCAATAACTTCACTACTGGTCGAATATATCAAGATATTCTAGCGCGTGAGCGTAAAGGCGAATTTTTAGGTGCCACCATTCAAGTTATTCCTCACATAACGAACGATATTAAACGTCGAGTTATTGAAGGTGCTGAAGGTTACGATGTAGCAATGGTTGAAATTGGCGGTACGGTGGGTGATATTGAATCTCAACCGTTCTTAGAAGCTATTCGTCAGTTAGGTACCGAATTAGGACGTGAACGTGCAATGTATATGCATTTAACGTTAGTGCCTTATATTGCAACAGCGGGCGAAATAAAAACCAAACCGACTCAACACTCAGTGAAAGAGCTTCGCTCGATTGGTATCGTTCCTGACATTTTAGTGTGTCGAAGTGAGCGTACGGTTCCAGCAAACGAGCGAGCAAAAATATCTTTGTTCACCAATGTTGCTGAAAAAGCCGTTTTATCAATGCGCGACGTTGATAGCATTTATAAAATTCCCGCTTTACTTAAAGCGCAAGGAATTGATGAGCTAGTCGTTAAGCGTTTTGGTCTTGATGTACCTCCTGCTGATTTAAGTGAGTGGGAAAAAGTACTTTACCAAGAAGCCAATCCTTTTGGTGAAGTGACTATTGGTATGGTCGGTAAATATATTGAATTACCTGACGCTTATAAATCTGTAAATGAAGCATTAAAACATGCAGGTTTGAAAAATCAGGTAACGGTAAACATTAAATACATAGACTCACAAGACCTTGAAAGCAAAGGAACTGATGTCTTAGGAACCGTTGATGCGATTTTAGTCCCAGGCGGTTTTGGTATTCGAGGTGTTGAAGGCAAAATTCTAGCGGCAAAATATGCTCGTGAAAATAAAGTACCTTATTTAGGTATTTGTTTAGGTTTGCAAGTAGCGCTTATTGATTATGCACGAAATGTGGCTGGCTTAAGTGGCGCGCACAGTACTGAATTTGACCCTGAAACTCCACACCCAGTGGTCGGTTTGATTAATGAATGGTTAGATAAAGCAGGCCAAATTGAATATCGTCATGAAGATTCAGACTTAGGCGGCACTATGCGTTTAGGCTCACAATTGTGTCACCTTGTGAAAGGTACCAAGGCGTGCAACGTATATGGCAGTGAAACAATTCATGAGAGACACCGCCATCGTTATGAGGTAAACAATAACTACCGTGACCAAATCAGTAACGCTGGTTTAGTGTTCTCGGGGTTATCTTCGGATAAAACATTAGTTGAGATGATTGAAATACCTGATCATCCTTGGTTTATTGCTGGGCAGTTTCATCCGGAATTCAATTCAACACCGCGTGATGGACACCCATTATTTGAAAGCTTTATTGCTGCTTCATTTGAGCATCAAAAACAGCAATCAAATTAAACCTGAAAATTAATATAACCGTAGCCTTATGCTGCGGTTTTACTTTCTGGCAAAATTATTTATGGCAGAGTGTTTTATCTCTAAAATTTGAAATTAAAACTTAATCGCGGTTCATTCGCTGTAGTGAGCCCCATTCAAAGGAATTATAATGTCGAATATCAGTAAAATTATCGCGCGTGAAATTATGGACTCACGTGGTAACCCAACCGTTGAAGCTGACGTATTTTTAGCATCAGGTGCTTGGGGACGTGCTGCAGCACCTTCTGGCGCATCAACAGGTTCGCGTGAAGCGTTAGAGTTACGTGACGGTGATAAGTCTCGCTATTTAGGTAAAGGTGTATTAAAAGCGGTTTCGGCGATAAACAATGACATTCAAACGGCATTGATCGGACAAAGTGCTTTAGATCAAGCGGCTATTGATCAAATAATGATCGATCTAGATGGTACTGAAAACAAAGAGAAATTTGGTGCTAACGCCATTCTTGCTGTTTCATTAGCAAATGCAAAAGCGGCTGCAATGGAAAAGAAAGTGCAATTGTTTGAACATATTGCTGACTTAAACGGCACGCCGGGTCAATACTCATTACCTTTACCTATGATGAATATCATCAATGGCGGTGAGCATGCAGACAACAATGTCGATATTCAAGAGTTTATGATCCAACCAGTGAGCGCTAAAAACTTTAGTGAAGCATTACGGATGGGCGCTGAAATATTTCATGCTTTGAAAAAAGTATTGTCAGCGAAAGGACTTAATACCGCTGTGGGTGATGAAGGTGGTTTTGCACCCGATTTAGCTTCAAATGCTGATGCCCTAGCAGTGATTAAAGAAGCGGTTTCTGCTGCCGGTTATGAATTAGGTAAAGATATAACATTAGCGATGGATTGTGCTGCCTCAGAGTTTTACGATAGCGAGAAAGGCATTTATGACCTTAAAGGCGAAGGTAAGCAATTTACCGCTAACGAATTCTCTGATTTCTTAGCAACACTCTGTGAAGAATACCCAATCGTTTCAATTGAAGATGGCTTAGATGAGTCAGATTGGGATGGTTTTGCTTACCAAACAAAGTTACTCGGCGATAAAATACAAATCGTTGGTGATGACCTATTCGTGACGAATACTAAAATCTTAGCGCGTGGTATTGAAAACGGTATTGGTAACTCTATCTTAATTAAGTTCAACCAAATTGGTACATTAACAGAAACCTTAGCCGCGATTAAAATGGCGAAAGACGCCGGCTTTACTGCGGTAATTTCTCATCGCAGCGGCGAAACTGAAGACGCAACCATTGCTGACTTAGCCGTTGGTACTGCGGCAGGGCAAATTAAAACGGGTTCTCTTTGTCGCAGCGACCGTGTTTCTAAGTACAATCAATTGTTACGTATTGAAGAATACTTAGGTGATAAAGCTATATTTAATGGCCTGTCAGAAGTTAAAGGCCAATAGTTTATTGATAACAGTCTTTTAATCCTATTTCGGTGTTGAAAGTGCTCACTGACTATTGTCAGCTGCGCGCTTTCGCCTTGAACTAGAATCAAAATTCAAGTTATCAATTAAACTATTAGTAAATAGTCATAAAAAAACCACTCATTTGAGTGGTTTTTTATGTTCAGGATGAACGGTATGTCACGATCACATGGATGTGAAAGAGTGACGATGTTCAGGATGGCCATTCTTAGGCATCCATGCCTTCATGGCATTAGTGCCTCCATGCACGTCAACGGTATGTCATGGTCACATGGCCATTTTTCGGCATTAGTACATCCCTGTACGTCGATGTGAAAGAGGACGATGTTCTGAATTCGTGGTTGAAAGTCGGACTTCCTTTACGAATTTTTACGCTTTAGAAGTCAAATGAACATCGCGTTGCGGGAACGGGATCTCGATATTGTTTTCTTTTAGGGCTAAGTATATTGCTTTGTATGCTTTAAATTTAGCGTCATAAAAATTAGCGGTGGGTGTCCATAAGCGTATCGAAATATTAATAGAACTGTCAGCAAATTCGTCAATACCAATTTGAGGTAACCGTGATTCACCAACAATGTTTAATTCATCGATCATTTTTTCTAAAATGGCGATCACTTGCAAAGGGTCTTCTTTATAGGCAATGCCAACCGTTAACTCAAGTAATGAGTCATGCTTTGAGTTGTGCAATATTTCGCCAACAATATGCTTATTAGGAATCGTAATACAAACACCGTCTTGGTCATAAATAATGGTATAAGCGAGTAAAACTTCTTGTACTACACCCGTAACACCTTGAACGGTTATAGTATCACCAACAACGAACGGGCGAATAATAATGATATTGAAGCCCGCAGCGTAGTTTGCTAACAATCCTTGCAGTGCTAAACCTGCACCTAAAGAAATAGCACCAATGGCAGCAATAAATGGCGTCACACTAATACCTAATTTACTCAGCGAGATAACCGTTATCATGACCACAATAAGCATTTTAGTGGTGCTGGCTAAAAACTGGCTTAAGGTAATATCAAGTTTATGTTTGGTACACAGTTTCAATACAACGTTTGAAATTTTTCCTGCAACGAGATACCCCAGTGAAAAAATGATGAAAGCACCAATTAACTGAAAGGTGTAATTCGCAAAAAAATCAACAATGATATTATAGATATAACTGACCTGATCTATTTCTTGTCGTAATAAATCGGTTGGTGCTAATGAGATCGCTTTTTCTACTTCTGGGGGGGGACTTGCTACTTTTTCAAACATATAATATCCATGAATTGTCTGCTTTAATTAAAGTGAAGTTTTATTACCTACCCACATAAATAAGAATATAGCTTTATTTTATCTTCTTCACACAATAGGTTATGCTTAAACTTAAGGTTGAATTCTACTCAGTAACGTATTAAAAAGCACTCAATTATTCATGAATGAACAAACTTCATTATGGCAACAAGACTATCAATCAGCTGATTTTGCTGAGCTTTGTAATGCGTTGTACGAAAGGGAACTTGGCTTACTCAGTGAACTTGCGCTTTCGTCAGCCCCATCAATTCAAGGGCGGCTTAAAAGTTTGCCACATTATATCAAGCGAACAGCGCATTCAATGCTTCAGGTAGAAACGCCACTTAAGCTTGACGTACAAAATGCAAGTTGGTCAGCTAAACAAAGTGTACAAATGCCGTTAAACGGTCAAGACACTGAATCAGTAAATAAATGGTATATTTCTGTGAATTTACGTCATGGCTTAGTCGTACCTATTGCGACAGAGTCAACCATTCTCTTAGACTCCATTGACAGAATCGATTTTGAACAGCAGCGTTTTAGAACAAACCTACACGGTTGGTTTTATTTTTCTGCAATGGCAAAAAATAAAGCGACAGGCCAGTTACTCAAACCTAATAAGAAAGTAATGATAGCCGCTTGCAGTGGTCATTGTTGGCTAAATACCCATAGATCAAACCCAATGACACCTAGTTTGCGTGAATTGTTGTTATCATGTGCAATTAATTGGCGTAATTTCAAACAAACTTTAGCTATTTGATTTTAAAAAATGTTAAATGTGCTAATAATGTTTACACTAGCAAACACCTATTTATAATGGTCGTTATACTGGTATTTATATAGATCAATTTTAGGCTTTATTTAGGTTTCTATGCGCGCAATAACCGTACTTCTACTGATTTTTATCGTGTTATTACAACATCGGCTCTGGTTCGGTAAAAATAGTGTGCCTGATTACCTTGCCTTAGAGAATGAAGTACAACGTCAAATACTTGATAACGATAAACTTAAACAACGTAATAAATTACTCTATGCTGATACCGATGATTTAAAGTCTGGCGTTGAGGCCATTGAAGAACGTGCCAGAAATGAATTAGGCATGATAAAGGAAGGCGAAATATTTTTTCGTTTAATTCCATCAGAAAAAAATACTATGCAAATAGATCCGGAATAATAATTTTATGTTAACTAAGCCGATAACGCTTACTCAACAATTCGTTGTCATTGTTCCTGCTGCTGGCGTGGGTAAACGTATGTTGGCTAATTGCCCTAAGCAATATTTAACCATTGATAATAAAACCATATTAGAACATACCGTTGAACGATTACTCAGTCATCCATTGGTAAACAAAGTGATTATTGCCCTTAGTGGTAATGATGAGTATTTTCCGCGCACGTCATTGGTAAATAACCAAAATATTCAAACAGTTATTGGCGGTAAAGAGCGAGTTGATTCGGTGCTTGCTGGATTAAAGGTTATTGATACTGAGTGTTACGCTTGGGTGTTAGTGCATGATGCAGCAAGACCTTGTGTTTGCCATGACGATATTTCTAACTTGATGAAAGCATGTATAGAAAAACAAACTGGTGGCCTGCTAGCTTCGCCGGTTCGCGATACGATGAAACGCTCATTCAGTGGAGATTTAGCTGAACACCAAGTACTAAAAACGGTTGTTCGGGAAAATTTATGGCATGCGCTGACACCACAAATGTTTAAAGTAAAGGCGTTAAAAGAGGCTATCATTAACGGTCTTAGTCAAGACGCTGATATTACTGACGAATCATCAGCGATTGAATTTGCTAATGTACCTAGTTTGTTGGTTTGGGCAAGTAGTGAAAATATCAAAATTACCCATCCTGATGATCTCGCACTCGCTGCTTTTTTCTTAGCTAAGCAAAAACAACAGCAACAAAAACACAAATTACAGGAAAATGCATGAGAATAGGTCACGGCTTTGATGTACACAAATTTGGCGGTATGGGTCCCCTTATATTAGCGGGTGTAGAAATAGATTACCCAAAGGGTTTTATCGCTCACTCTGATGGTGATGTCGCTATCCACGCGTTATGTGACGCAATATTAGGCGCGCTTTGCTTAGCCGATATTGGTAATCACTTTCCTGATACTGATGGCCAATATGAAAATATCTCTAGTCGAATTTTATTAAAGCATGTGGTTAACTTGATGATTAAAAAAGGCTATCAACTGGGAAATGCTGATATTACCATTGTTGCACAAGCACCTAAAATAGCACCGCATCTACTAGCGATGCGTACTTGCTTAAGTGAAGACTTATACGCCGAACTTGATCAAGTGAATGTTAAGGCAACAACCACTGAAAAATTAGGATATGCAGGCCGTAAAGAGGGCGTAGCGGTTCATGCCGTTGTCTTATTACTAAAATCTTCTACAGCCGTTATAGAGAAAAATCAATAATATGAGTCAGTCATTACAATATTTATACACACAACCGGAGTCTACAGGTCAGTTACGTAGTGAAATGTCAGACTTTAAGGTATTCGAAAGATTACCTTTTGAACCTTGTGGTGAAGGCGAACATCTCTTTATTCATATTAGAAAAACCGGTGCTAATACCCTCGTTGTCGCTCGGGAGTTAGCTAAGTATTTCAAAGTAAAAGAAGGGCTTGTCTCCTATGCTGGTCTTAAAGACCGCTTTGCCGTTACCGAGCAATGGTTTGGTATCCATCTTCCCGGTAAGACTGTTTATGATCTAAGTAATTTAGCCATTGAAGGTGTTGAAGTGCTTTCGGTAAAACGCCATAACAAAAAGTTGCGTATTGGGGCCTTATCAGGTAATCGCTTTGAATTGGTGTTACGAAAAGTGAGTAATATTGATGACGTCTTACGACGATGGGCTGCTGTTAGCCAATTTGGCGTGCCTAACTACTTTGGTGAACAACGCTTTGGTATTAATGGTGGTAACCTTGATAGAGCTTTAGAATTATTTCAAGGAAAGAAAGTAAAAGACAAAAAGAAACGAGGTCTGTATTTATCTGCTGCTCGTTCAGAGATCTTTAATCAAATAATTAGCCAACGTATTGAAAATAATCAGTTTGAATCTTTAAGTATCGGTGATGTTTTTATGTTGAGTGGTACGCAATCGGTTTTTTTAGCCGAAGCAATTGACAAAACCATCATGCAGCGCTTTCAAGAAAAAGATATCGATTTAACGGCTGCCCTATGGGGGGCGGGTGAATTAATGTCGCAAGGTGAATCGCAACAATTAGAGCAAGAAATTGCTAACGAATATAGTGATTTTTGCCAGGGCTTAGTCAAATTTGGCTTAAAACAAGAGCGACGCAGAATAAGATTATCATTAACAGAAGGTCAAATTACCGCTGAAAATGATACGATAACGCTCAGTTTTTTTCTCCCTTCGGGGTGTTATGCAACAACCATATTGCGTGAACTTATTAATTATCAAGATATGACTGAACGAGTAGGAAACTAAACGGATGAAAATATTATTAAGTAACGACGATGGCGTGCATGCTTTAGGCATTAAAATTTTACATGACGAATTAGCGAAAATAGCTGATATAACTGTGGTAGCACCCGATAGAAACTGTAGTGGCGCCAGTAATTCTTTAACATTATTGAACCCGTTGCGCATTCAGACTTTAGACAATGGCTTTATTTCAGTTAACGGCACACCCACAGATTCAGTTCACCTGGGGATAAGCCAACTTGTTACGCCAGATTTAGTTGTCGCAGGCATCAACTGTGGCGCTAATTTAGGTGATGATACCTTATATTCAGGCACGGTAGCGGCAGCAACGGAAGGACGTCATATGGGCATGCCGGCTATTGCTGTTTCATTGGTGGGACAAAGTGAGCAGCATTACCAAACAGCAGCGGTAGTCACTGCAAAATTTATTCAGCGTTTGCAATCACATCCATTAGCGGCGGATCAAATTATCAATATTAATGTGCCTGATATTCCTCTTGATGAATTAAAAGGTATAAAAGTAACACGTTTGGGTAATCGCCATAAAGCTGAGATGATGGAAAAAACACAAGACCCATGGCAACGTGATATTTATTGGTATGGCCGCTTAGGCCAAGAACAAGATTGTGGAGAAGGCACTGACTTTCATGCTGTTGCTCATGGCTATGCGTCAATAACACCATTAACGGTCGATATGACCGCGCATGGCAGTTTGGAATCAATCACTCGTTGGGTGGGTGACTTAACCGTTTAGTCGACTTTAATTTTAGATAAGAAAAATAAAAAGAGCACGTTATGAATGTAAAGGTAGGGAGCCGTTTCATCGGTAAATCACGTCGTAGTGGCGAAATATTGGCGCAGAAATTATATACCGAAGGAATACGTGATCAGCGAGTATTGCATGCCATTGCTCAATCACCGCGTCATCTTTTTGTTCCAGAAATATTGGCACATAAAGCTTACGATAATACTGCGCTGCCCATTGGACAAGGGCAAACTATTTCTCAGCCCTATATCGTTGCGAAAATGTCGGAATTATTATTAGCTGACGGTGTGCCTGAAAGTATTTTAGAAATAGGTACAGGGTCAGGTTACCAAACGTCAATTCTTACGCAGTTGGTGCCTAAAGTTTTTTCGGTAGAACGTATCAAATCTTTACAGTGGCAGGCAAAGCGTCGCCTACAGTCAATAGACTTAAACAACGTTTCAATGAAGCATGGCGATGGTTGGAAAGGTTGGAGTAGTAAATCTCCTTTTCAAGCGATTATCGTTACTGCAGCGCCAACAGAAGTCCCTAAAGCATTATTAGAACAATTAGCTGAAGGGGGACGCTTAGTTATTCCCGTAGGATCAGAGACACAAATACTAAAAGTCATTACTCGTCACGGTGACGAATATAAAGAACAGCAAGTTGAGATGGTTAAATTTGTGCCGCTTGTTCCTGGCGCGTTAATTTAATTGTTGTCTGTAAAGAAGACAAAATTTAACTGTTTTTTAAATGATGAAACCTGAATGATACCCATAGCTTTGCTGCGCCTTCGTAAAACAAGCTAGGCAAGGTTATATCCTCTTTATTATTGTACAAAAGGTATGATTAATTGAAAATTTTTTCAAAGATGTATGAATGGACACTTCGTTTTGCTGAGCATAAATTTGCGCCAAGAATGCTGGCACTATTAACGTTTGCTGAATCTATATTCTTTCCTATCCCCCCTGACGTGCTGCTTGCGCCAATGGTCTTAGCTAAACCGAATAAAGCATGGTCGTACGCAACGTTAACGACGGTTGCTTCTATTTTGGGGGGCTCGGTTGGTTATTTACTTGGTTATTATATGTTTGAACCTTGGATACAACCGGCAATTACCGCTCTGGGAAAACAAGAGGCCTTTGATGCTGTGGTGTTATGGTTTGTGCAGTGGGGTGTTTGGGTGGTTTTTATTGCGGGCTTCTCACCGATCCCTTATAAATTATTTACCGTGAGTGCCGGTTTCTTACAAATGGCCTTTCTACCTTTTTTAATCGCTTCTGCGATTGGCCGTGGCATGAGGTTTTTCTTGGTTGCAGGCGTTATTCGTTGGGGCGGCGCAGCAATGGAACAAAAGATAAGGCAATGGGTAGATTTACTGGGTTGGATCATTGTTGGACTTATCATCGTTGCTTATTTTTTATTGCGGTAAATAAATATCGACAACATTAGGAATGCTTTTTGACTTTACATATTGAACACTATTTTTTTCTGCCCTATAAAAAGCTCACCTATGTCGCTTTTTTAGCGCTTAGTTTGTTCTTCGCGGGCTGTTCTTCGAACCATAAACCTGCACCTGTTGTTGATGTTCAAGGCTCCATCCCTTTAAGCAAACGTCTTAAAAGCAGCTTAAAGGGACGTGAATACATAGTCAAAAAAGGTGAAACTTTATATTCTATTGCGTGGCGTGCTAATGTTGATATTAATCGCTTGGCAACGTTCAATAACCTAGCGTCACCTTACAGAATATTTCCTGGACAAAAATTATTTCTAGTCAAAAATTCTGCTCAAGCCAGTAATCATATAGCTCGCGTTGAAAAGCAAAAAAATAAGAAACCAATAAGGGTAAAAAAACCTGTTGCATCAAATAAAAAGCAGGCGTATGGTAAAAACGTAAGAGAGCAAAAAGTAAACAACAAAACCTCTGCAAATGGCACAACATTTTCTCAAAAGATAAGGACTTGGTTGT
This sequence comes from Colwellia sp. MB02u-14, assembly GCF_014076915.1. Classification (NCBI taxonomy): domain Bacteria; kingdom Pseudomonadati; phylum Pseudomonadota; class Gammaproteobacteria; order Alteromonadales; family Colwelliaceae; genus Colwellia; species Colwellia sp. MB02u-14. Next base: position 41,920 of record NZ_JACGUX010000063.1, on the reverse strand, counting down.
GGCCTGCTAAAGGAAAAGTCATTGAAGGGTTTTCTACAGCAAAACAAGGTAATAAAGGAATAAATATCGCAGGTACACGCGGTGACTCGGTTAAATCAACAGCTAATGGCGTAGTCGTTTATGCCGGTGATGCTTTACGAGGATATGGACGGTTAATTATTGTTAAACATAATGATGATTACCTTAGTGCTTATGCTCATAATGAGAGTATCTTAGTTAAAGAACAGCAGTTGATAAAAGCGGGTCAAGTTATCGCTAAAATGGGTGATACAGACGCTGAAAGAGTTATGCTTCATTTTGAAGTTCGCTTTCGCGGAAAATCAGTTAACCCAATGAAGTATCTGTCGAAATAATAAATAATAATAATAATAATAAATTGGAGTTCGTGTGAATACTTAATCAGTGATAGTAGACTTTGCAGCATATCGGGAGATACAGCATGGGTATAGAAAAAGAATTAGTAAATACTGTTGTAGATAAAAATGAGTCAACTAAAGCATCATCTAAAGATAGAGAAGATGCTCCATCAAATTTAGATGCTACTCAGTTGTATTTAAGTGAAATTGGTTTTTCTCCGCTACTTAGCGCAGAAGAAGAAGTCTATTTTTCTCGCCTTGCTCTTAAAGGTGACGAGCCCTCTAGAAAACGCATGATCGAAAGTAACTTGCGTTTAGTTGTTAAAATTTCCCGTCGCTATAACAATCGTGGTTTGCCATTACTCGACTTAATTGAAGAAGGTAATTTAGGTTTGATCCGCGCCGTAGAAAAATTCGACCCAGAACGTGGCTTCCGTTTTTCAACTTATGCAACATGGTGGATACGTCAAACGATTGAACGTGCCATTATGAATCAAACCCGCACTATCCGTTTACCTATCCATGTCGTAAAAGAACTCAATATTTATTTACGCACCTCGCGTGAATTGGTCCAAAAACTTGACCATGAACCTACCGCAGAAGATATTGCTGAACAGCTTGATGTCCCGGTGGCTAATGTTACTAAAATGCTACGTTTGAATGAGCGTATGACATCGGTTGATTCACCTTTTGGTGGTGAAAACGACAAAGTATTATTAGACGTTATTCCTGATGACAAGAGTGGCGGCCCAGAAGGCAGCCTACAAACTACAGATATTAAAAATAACATTATTCATTGGCTAAATGAATTGAACTCTAAGCAACGTGAAGTACTTGCTCGTCGTTTTGGTTTGTTAGGCTACGAGGCGGCAACATTAGAAGACGTTGGCGTAGAAATTGGTTTGACACGTGAACGTGTTCGCCAAATTCAAGTTGAAGCACTTAAGCGTTTACGGGATATATTGAGCCAACAAGATTTATCAATAGAAGCCTTGTTCCAAGCTTAATTAACTGATTGAGTCTATAAAAAAACCAGCATTTGCTGGTTTTTTTATGCCAACCATAAGCGGTTAAATTTTACTTTTAAACTCAAACAATAAATCTAATGCTTGTTTAGGGGTTAAATCATTGACATCAATTGATGATAAGGACTCAAGTATGGGGTGAGTATTTTCAATAAATGAAAGTTGCTCAAAAGGTTGCTGTTCAACATTGATAATAGAAGGCGTCTGTTGTTTTTCAAGTTCAGCCAAGCGTTGTTTTGCTCGTTGAATAACCGGCTTAGGCACACCAGCTAATTGTGCTACTTGTAAGCCAAAGCTTTTGCTTGCAGCACCTTCTTGAACCCTATGCATAAAGACAATGGTATCACCATGTTCAACCGCATCTAAATGTACATTAACCAGTGTCGGTATTTGCTCGGCTAAAAGTGTTAATTCAAAATAGTGGCTGGCAAACAAAGTAAAAGCTTTGGTTTTAATCGCCAGCATTTCAGCGCACGCCCAAGCAAGAGATAAACCATCATAAGTACTGGTACCTCGACCTATTTCATCCAATAACACTAAACTTTTTTCTGTCGCATTATGCAAGATATTAGCGGTTTCTGTCATCTCAACCATAAAAGTTGATCGGCCACTGGCTAGATCATCAGACGCACCAATACGGGTAAATATACGATCAACCATACTAATACTTGCTGAATCTGCCGGTACATAACAACCAATATGAGCCAATAAAACAATGAGTGCCGTTTGCCGCATATAGGTTGATTTACCGCCCATGTTAGGGCCAGTAATTATCAGCATTTTACGTTCGGTATTTAACGTTACTGGATTGGCAATAAAGGGTTCGCTTGTCATTAACTCGACAACAGGGTGGCGACCCGCGCTAATTTCAATACCGTTATTTTTTGTTAAATTGGGTTGTACGTAATTCAAGCTCTCGGCACGTTCAGCAAAAGTATTCAAGACATCTAACTCGGCAATTGCTTGTGCAAGTAACTGCAGCTTTTCTAAATCGGGTAAGACTAAATCGAACAGTTCATCATATAAACGTTTTTCCAATGCGAGAAATTTACTTTGGGCACTGAGTACTCTCTCTTCGTGTTGTTTTAGTTCATTGGTAATAAAACGTTCGTTATTTTTTAAGGTTTGTCGACGAATATAATCATCAGGTACATCGTTCGCGGCAGTACGACTCATTTCAATAAAGAAGCCATGAACCCTGTTATAACCTACTTTTAAGGAACTAATACCCGTACGTTCTTTTTCACGCGCTTCGAGTTGGGCAAGAAATTCAGTAGCACCATCACTTAAGTCACGTAACACATCAAGTTCTTCATGATAGCCTTTGGCAATAACACCACCATCACGGATAAGAACGGGTGGGTTTTCAACTAAAGCATGTTGTAATAAGTCGTGTAAGTTGGGTATCGGAAAACTTTGTGACGCTAATTCAGTGATATGTGCTTGCTGACAAGCGTGTAAATGTTGCTGAAGTTCAGGCAATTGACTTAAGGCATTACGTAAACGAGCAAAATCTCTTGGACGCGCAGAGCGTAAGGCAATGCGAGAAACAATACGCTCAATATCACCAAAAGATTTAAGTTGGCTAAATAATTCAGACGTTAAATCTTGTGACAATAGTTCACTAATTGCATTTTGACGTGCGGTTAATATGTTTAAATCACGTAAAGGAAAATGTAACCAACGCTTCAGTAATCTAGAACCCATTGGTGTCGCTGACTTGTCTAATACCGATGCGAGGGTATTTTCAAAGCCACCCTGTAAGTTTTGCGTGAGTTCTAAATTACGACGAGTTGCCGCATCTAAAATGACACCAGAAGCAGAAGACTCACAAATAATGGCTCGAATGTGAGGAAGCGCACTGCGTTGACATTCTTTTACATATTGGAATAAGCAACCAGCGGCCATTAAGCCTAATGATTTATCATCAACACCAAAGCCAGAAAGTTCTTTAGTGCCAAATTGTGTATTGAGTAAATTAATGGCCGTGTCTAAATCAAATTCCCATTCAGATCTTCTTCTTAACCCTTGATAGCCTTTTAGTAACTCTGGCGCTGAGAACGACTCACTGTAGAGGAGTTCAGCAGGAGATAAACGCTGTAATTCAGCTTGTAACTGCTCGATGGTGCTTGGCTCGGTCAGTACAAAGCGGCCACTGGTCATATCAAGATAAGACAGTCCAAAGCGTTGCGATGACTTATTATTGCCTTCACTTACCGCAACAATTAGGTTGTCATGCTTATCAAGTAATAATGCTTCATCACTCACTGTGCCTGGGGTAATAACTCTAACAACTTTACGTTCAACAGGACCTTTACTGGTTGCTGGGTCACCAATTTGTTCACAAATGGCAACAGATTCACCCAGTTGTACTAATTTTGCTAGATAATTCTCCACCGCATGATAGGGAACGCCTGCCATTGGTATAGCATTGCCACCTGTCTTGCCGCGAGCGGTTAATGAAATATCGAGCAAATCAGATGCTTTTTTCGCATCATCAAAAAATAATTCGTAAAAGTCACCCATGCGATAAAAAATTAAAATATGAGGGAACTCAGCTTTAATGGTTAAGTACTGGCGCATCATAGGGGTGTGTGAGGATAAGTCTAAGTTTGCTGTCGTCATTTCTATGCGGTAACTCATAAGTTCAATGAAAGAGTAAGGTCACAATTATGTCATAACTGGCAAATTTAGACTCTATTTATTTAACTAAAGTTTTTACTGAATACGATAAGATTTATGAAAGGATTTTACAGTGATAATATAAATAGTAACTTTTTGGTGAGTAATGATTAAAAGTTATTAATGTTCGTTATGTTTTTGTTTATCAATGACTTAAAAGTCAACTCGTTTTGTTTTTGATAATATAATTAAAATAGTTGTAAAAAAGCTTGATACTGTACGGTCATACAGTATACTTGCTTCATCAAAACGAAATCTTAGCAACATCGGCGGAACAAACATGAAAGATGATAAAGAAAAAGCATTAGCAGCAGCATTAAGTCAAATTGAAAGACAATTTGGTAAAGGCTCAATTATGAAACTTGGTGATAATAACACCATGGATGTTGAAACCATTTCTACAGGTTCATTAGCGCTTGATGTTGCACTCGGTGCGGGTGGTTTGCCACTTGGGCGTGTTGTTGAAATTTATGGTCCTGAATCAAGTGGTAAAACAACCTTAACACTTGAAGTTATTGCTGAAGCTCAGCGTAACGGTAAAGTGTGTGCCTTTGTTGATGCTGAACATGCACTTGACCCTATTTATGCTGAAAAGTTAGGTGTTAACATCAACGAATTACTTGTTTCTCAGCCTGATACTGGTGAGCAAGCATTGGAAATTTGTGACATGCTAACGCGTTCAGGTGCTATAGACGTTATTGTTGTCGATTCTGTTGCTGCACTTACACCCAAAGCAGAAATTGAAGGCGATATGGGCGACTCACACATGGGTTTACAAGCCCGTATGCTTTCACAAGCAATGCGTAAGTTAACGGGTAACTTGAAAAAATCAAATACCATGATTATTTTCATTAACCAAATTCGTATGAAAATTGGTGTAATGTTTGGTTCTCCTGAAACCACAACGGGTGGTAATGCACTTAAGTTTTATGCTTCTGTTCGTTTAGATATTCGACGTATCGGTGCTGTAAAAGCAGGCGACGAAATTATTGGTAATGAAACCCGCGTAAAAGTGGTTAAAAACAAAATAGCGCCTCCTTTTAAACAAGCTGAATTTCAAATTTTATATGGGGAAGGGATTAACAGCTTAGGTGAATTAATTGACCTAGGTGTTCAGCATAATATGGTTGAAAAAGCGGGTTCTTGGTACAGTTACAATGGCGATCGTATTGGCCAAGGTAAAGCAAACGCTTCTAAATCGTTAGCAGAAAAACCTGAAATGGCAAAAGAGCTTGATAAACGTTTACGTGAATTACTGTTAGTTAAAAGCGTAAGAGCGGGTGATAAATTACCTAAAGAAGAAGCGGTTACCGAATAAGCTGTTATTAGTCATCTATATCTTAATAAGCCATCGCATTTGCGGTGGCTTATTATATCTGAAGAATGTAAATTTGATTATTATAATCAATTAATAGTCGCTATTCATTTACAATGAAGCGTTAGCGCTTTATTGCCACAACCGTAATATATTTAATAAGACCTTTTTCGTATTTATCTAATTTAACTTCAGCAATTTCTGACATTAAAGCCGCAATTGTCTTGGGCAGTGTTGTTTTAAAGTCTACTTTATCTAATCGACAAGCATTAATGACGTTTTCGGTCATATCTTCAGCATATAAAATATCCATGCCAGGAATTAAATTCTGTTTAAAAGCTAAAAAATCATCATAAAGCTTCTCATCCGGGAAAAATATATCGGTATAGAGAAAGAAGCCTCCAGGTTTAAGTTTATCACTAACTTGGCGATAAAATTGATTGATATTTGAGTAACAATGCGATGATTCAACATTAAAGATAATATCAATACTGTTGTCTTCAATATTTAAGGCACATGCGTCGCCCTCCATATAGTGCAGACCTTCTATTTTGTGAGTGTTAGCACAAAAAGTTACTTGATTTTTATTTAGGTCAACGCCTGTTGCTTGTTTTGGATTATAATATTTTTTAACAAAAGCTAAGCCACCGCCACGTCCACTTCCTATTTCTAAAATCGATTTATCGGTTAGGACTTCGCTTAAACCAAGCTTGAATGCTTGAATTAGCATGTTGTTGTAAAGCGATATTTGATGTTTCCATTTTTTATCAATGTCATCTAATAAAATTTCACATGGAGCGAAGCCATGATTCATAAAAATAAGCGCTTCTTCATCTTGTATATCTTTTAATATACTGTCATAAGTTTTAATGACGTCATTATTATGTCGTTCTACCGGGGAAAGTACTTTTATAGTCAAGGGTAAAATCTGCCATGTTTTCTTCAGAGTTTTGATATTACCGCAATCTAATAAAAAATAACACTTCAAGATGTTACTCATAAATAAATACAGATAGGTTATTAAACATTAACAATCTGCTTACTTTCAATGCCAAAGCAATGAGTTACTTATTTAATGAAATAAAACGTTATAGACGTCTATACGTTTAGATGTTGACATAGCTATAAATACACGTACCATCAAATACTCATATTTATATAAAAGTTAATACGTGAAATTAGAGAACAAAGTGTTCATGCTTGTTTGACATTATTTGATTAGGTAAACGCTATGCCCATTAAAATTCCAGATTTATTACCTGCTTTGTCTATTTTAGGTGAAGAAAATATTTTTGTAATGTCTGAGCGTAGAGCGGCAAGTCAAGAAATTCGCCCAATGAAAGTCGCTATTCTCAATCTAATGCCTAATAAAATTGAAACAGAAGTTCAAATATTACGGGTATTGTCTAATACACCTTTACAAATAAATGTTGATTTTGTACGTATTCACGCCAATGAATCCAAACATACGCCGAAAGAGCACTTAGATAATTTTTACCGTCTCTTTGATGACATTAAGAATACGCAATACGATGGCTTAATTATAACCGGTGCACCATTGGCGTTAATGGAATACGAAAAAGTAACTTTCTGGGATAAAATTTGTGAAATATTTGATTGGGCTGAAGAAAATGTCACCTCAACAATGTTTTCTTGTTGGGCTGCTCATGCCGCTCTATATCATCACTATGGATTACGACGACATTTAAGAAAAGAAAAATTATCCGGTGTTTTTAAACATAGCCCCATCGACCAAAAAGAACAGCTTACCCGCGGCTTTGAAGAATTTTTTAATGTCCCACACTCACGATTTGGATATATTGATAAATCTGATTACCTCTCAATTCCTGAATTAAAGATTATTGCTGAATCTCCTCAAGCAGGGGTTTACGTGGTCGCGAGCAAAAATAAACAGCAGGTCTATTTAACCGGTCATCCAGAATATGACTCAACCACACTAGATGAAGAGTTTCAACGTGACCTTAAAGCCGATATTAACGCAGTTATGCCCAATAATTACTATATTAATGATGACATAACAAAAGTGCCACACAGTTCATGGCGTAGTCATGCCAGTTTGTTATTTACTAATTGGTTAAACTATTATGTCTATCAGATCACACCGTACAAGCTAGACGCAACAAATATTAAAGCAATACACCCAGATGCAGAAATATAAACAGTGTCGGATATATTTAGCCATTAAATTAAGTTTGAAAGTAAAAGTAGAGAAATCGTATGAAAAAATCAGCATCATTTAGTCGTCTTGAGCAACAAATACAAAAAAGAATTCTTATTTTAGATGGTGCTATGGGGACGATGATCCAAGCCTATAAATTTGAAGAACAAGATTATCGAGGTGAACAATTTGCTGATTGGCATCTTGATGTCAAAGGCAATAATGACATGTTAGTGCTAACCCAGCCCGAGGTAATTAAAGCTATTCACTATGAATACCTTGAAGCGGGTGCTGATATTCTTGAAACGAATACTTTTAATGCCACGACGATTGCGATGGCAGATTACGATATGCAGTCTTACAGTGCGGCAATCAATTTAGCGGCGGCACAAATAGCCCGTGCTGCAGCGGATGAATTTACCGCTAAAAACCCTGATAAGCCTCGGTTTGTTGCCGGCGTTTTAGGGCCAACGAATAGAACATGTTCTATTTCTCCCGATGTTAACGATCCTGCTTATCGTAATGTGACTTTTGATCAATTAAAAGATGCCTACATAGAATCAACGAAAGCACTGATTGAAGGTGGCTCAGATATTATTCTTATTGAGACTATCTTTGATACCTTAAATGCTAAAGCGGCTATTTTTGCGGTTGAAACTGTTTTTGATGAATTGCAGTTACGTTTACCTGTAATGGTCTCGGGTACCATTACTGATGCCTCAGGCAGAACATTGTCTGGGCAAACCACCGAAGCTTTTTATAATTCATTGCGCCATGCGAAACCTATTTCATTTGGTTTGAACTGTGCATTAGGTCCGGTTGAACTAAGACAGTATGTGGCAGAATTGAGTCGAATATCAGATTTTGCTGTTTCAGCTCATCCTAATGCAGGCTTGCCTAATGCCTTTGGTGAATACGATTTCAGCGTCGAAGATATGAATGTTCATGTCAATGAGTGGGCTGAATCGGGATTCCTTAACATTATTGGCGGTTGTTGTGGTACAACGCCGGCGCATATAAAAGGTATGGCCGATGCGGTTGCCAATGTAAAACCTAGGAAGATCACCGCAAGGAAAATTGCTTGTCGTTTGTCTGGGCTTGAAGCGTTAACCCTAGATGAAACTTCATTGTTTGTTAATGTTGGTGAACGAACCAATGTTACGGGCTCTGCTGTATTTAAGCGCTTAATTACCGAAGAAAATTACGAACAAGCGGTCGCAGTTGCCCTACAACAAGTCGCCAATGGCGCGCAAATTATAGATATAAATATGGATGAAGGCATGCTTGATTCAAAAGCGGCGATGATCCGTTATTTGAATTTAATCGCCGGTGAACCTGATATCGCGAAAGTGCCGATTATGCTTGATTCTTCTAAATGGGATATTTTAGAAGAAGGCTTGAAATGTATTCAGGGTAAAGGGGTTGTTAACTCAATCAGCTTGAAAGAAGGCGAAGAAAACTTCCGTAAACAAGCTGAACTTTTACGCCGTTATGGTGCGGCTGTTATTGTTATGGCCTTCGATGAGCAAGGTCAAGCAGATACACGGGTACGTAAGTATGAAATATGTAAACGTGCTTATGAAATCTTAGTCAATGAAATAGGTTTTCCTGCAGAAGACATTATCTTTGATCCGAATATTTTTGCGGTAGCCACTGGTATTGAAGAGCATAATAACTATGCGGTAGATTTTATTGAAGCGGTTGCGGATATAAAAGAAAACCTGCCTCATGCGATGATTTCTGGTGGTGTTTCTAACGTGTCATTTTCATTTCGTGGTAATAACCCAGTACGTGAAGCGATTCATGCGGTGTTTTTATATCACGCAATAAAAAATGGTATGGACATGGGCATTGTAAATGCAGGTCAGTTAGCTATTTATTCAGATATTCCTGACGATCTCCGCCTTGCTGTTGAAGATGTTATACAAAATAGTGATGACGACGCAACAGAACGCTTACTTGATGTGGCTGAATCTTATCGCGGGCAAGCGGGAAGCAAAAATAATAAGGCTGATTTAACGTGGCGTGAGCTACCGATTAAAGAGCGTTTAGAATACTCTTTGGTTAAAGGCATTAATGAATTTATTGTCGAAGATACTGAAGCAGCAAGGCTAGTGGCTGAACGACCTCTTGATGTTATTGAAGGACCATTAATGGATGGTATGAATATCGTTGGCGATTTATTTGGCGCAGGCGAAATGTTTCTGCCACAAGTGGTAAAATCAGCCCGAGTGATGAAACAAGCTGTTGCTCATTTAAATCCATTTATCGAAGCTGAAAAAACTGAAATAAAATCAAACGGTAAAATTTTACTGGCAACGGTAAAAGGTGATGTCCACGATATTGGTAAAAATATAGTCGGAGTTGTTTTACAATGTAACAACTACGAAATTATTGATTTAGGTGTCATGGTTTCTTGTGATGATATCTTGCGCGTGGCGAAAGCCGAAAAGGTCGATGTGGTTGGATTATCAGGTTTGATAACACCGTCACTTGATGAAATGGTGCATGTTGCTAAAGAAATGAAACGTCTTAATTTTGACTTGCCATTACTCATTGGTGGCGCGACAACATCAAAAGCTCATACTGCCGTTAAAATAGAACAACAATATCAACATCCGGTGATATATGTACCTAATGCGTCGCGTTCAGTTTCAGTCGTTAGTACCTTACTTTCAGATGATAGTGATAAACGTGCGGCATTTTTAGCGCGTCAAGACGATGAATATGTGCGGGTGCGAGAGCGTCATTATAAAAAAGGACCACGTTCAAGCTTAATATCACTAGAAGATGCACGCGCCAATGCTGCGCCAATAAGTTTTGAAAACTATACCCCTAAAATACCCAATAAACTTGGTGTTACGGTACTTGATGATCTTGATTTAAATGTCATTCGAAACTACATCGATTGGACGCCATTTTTCATGACTTGGCAGTTATCAGGCAAATATCCGCTTATTTTACGACACGAAGTGGTCGGCGAAGAGGCAACTAATCTATTTAATGATGCTAATGCTTTATTAGACGATATTATTAACAGTAAAAAGTTAACCGCAAAAGCGGTTTTTGGTCTGTTTCCTGCTCATCGTCAACAAGATGATTTAATTTTATTTGCAGATGAAAACCGAGATAAGCAATTGATGAAATTACATCAATTACGTCAACAAAGTAAAAAGCCAGCAGGGCAGTTTAACCGTTGTTTGGCTGATTATATCGCCGATAAAACGTCGGGTATTAAAGATTATGTTGGTGCTTTCGCGGTATCTGCAGGTTATGGTTGTGATGACCTAGTGAAGGAGTTCGCCGCTCAACATGATGACTACAATAGTATTTTAGTTAAAGCGGTTGCCGACCGATTAGCAGAAGCGAGTGCTGAATATCTCCATGAAAAAATTCGCAAAGAATACTGGGGATATGCCCCACAAGAGTCGCTTGCTAATGACGATTTAATTCGCGAAAAATATCAAGGTATTAGACCTGCGCCCGGTTATCCTGCCTGTCCAGAGCATACTGAAAAAGGTTTGTTGTGGGAACTACTCAATGTTGAAGAAAACATCGGCATGGAGCTCACCTCAAGTTTTGCCATGTGGCCTGGAGCCGCGGTTAGTGGTTGGTACTTTGCTCACCCAGAATCAAAATACTTTGCGGTCGCTAAAGTCGCTAAAGACCAAGTGATTAATTATGCTACTCGCAAAGGGATGACATTGCCACAAGCAGAGCGTTGGCTGTCAGCTAACTTGGATTATGAACCTGAGTAATTAATAGAGCCATTATCATTTAGTTTATACGGCAACGGCCTTAAATCTCTGTAAAGTAGCTTTAAGGCCGTTGTTCATTTGACTACTGAATGTTAAACGACGAGATGACCTGTGTTGCGTATTAAAAGGTTCTTTCAATAAACCAATAAATAGCGATAACGGCAATAAGCGCACTTAACGGTATCACCACGTATTGTCTATATTGAGGTTTTTTAGCAAACCAGCGCGTCGCTAATAAAGCCAAGGCAACGACCATTATTTGACCCAACTCAACGCCAATATTAAATGAAATTAAGCTACTGACATACTCACTCTTGGGTAAGCCCAGTTCAACAAGTACTGCTGCAAACCCTAAACCGTGCAGTAAACCAAAAGCAAAAATAATGGATAAGCGCCACTTTGTCAGTTTGTGATAAAAAATATTCTCAATAGCCACGTAAGCAATTGATAAGGCAATAAGCGGCTCTACAATGCTGCTAGGTAGGTTGATAATACCAAATATACCTAAAGCTAGCGTAATGGTATGGGCAAGAGTAAAGGCACTTACCTGCCAGAGCAGTGTTGATGTCTTCGTGGCTAATAAAAATAGCGCGAGCACAAAAAGAATATGATCAAGCCCTTGCGGCAGAATATGTACAAACCCCTGATAGATATACTCAACAATATTAAGCAGCTTAATTTCGGCTGTTGAAAGTTTACGTACGCCACCCTTGATATCATCAATAGAAAAGTGATGGCTGTTCTGGCCGGATAGCACTAAAGATTTCTCTGAACGGCTGACTGTTAATAAGACATCCCCTAAGATGGGCGAAAATATCAAGGCTGCGTTGTTACTTTTTTGTGGCAATTGACCCTGCGACAATAGCTTAATGGTTTTAGTCGGTGAGTTAGCGCGGAGTCTTGCTTTTAATTCAAATACCGTTAGCCCTGAAAAAGGGGCAACAAGCACACTTTCTTCATCAATAATAAAAGCGCTTTGTTGATTTATTATTTGCAATATTTTTGAGAGTAATTGCTTTGTTTCAATTAAAGAGAGGTTTTTTAGATGATTAATTAAATCTGTCTCATCTACTGATGATTTTTGATGACTTTTAATGACATGTAAAACATCAATATCGATACTAAGTTGGTAGTTATTCTCTACAAGTAATTTAAGCTCTGCTTGGTTAACTTCATTGGTGTGAGCATTCACTAGTGCAGGTGATAAAAGTAGTAATAGGGCAAAAGTTGTTTGTAAAAGGCGCGTAATCATAAAAGTAATATCAGCTAGTCATTGATAAAAAATAAAGCGACAAATTAACGTATTTAGCATGAAATTAACAGTGGTCAAATTATTATTTCAGTATTGAACTATTAACTTAAAAGCTTATACTGTATTTACATACAGTTTGGGTTGCCCATAGCGATAATACGCTATATTTTTTCACAACGAAATAAGGGACTTTTGATAAACATGATTACTATAATTAAAACATGACTCAAAGCCGAAAAATAATACATATAGATATGGACTGTTTCTATGCAGCGGTTGAAATGCGAGACAATGAGTCTTTACGTAATGTGCCACTTGCGGTCGGTGGTACAGGGCCCCGAAGCGTCTTATGTACGTGTAATTACCAAGCAAGAAAATTTGGTGTTCGCTCTGCAATGCCAACAATTAAGGCGATGCAACTTTGCCCTGAGCTAGTTATTGTTTCAGGCAGAATGGCTGTTTACCAAGAAGTTTCTGCACAAATAAGGGCGATATTTCAACGTTACACTCAGTTGATTGAACCATTGTCGCTTGATGAAGCCTTTCTAGATGTTACCGGTAACAAAGCGTTTAACGGCAGTGCGACGCTCATTGCGGAGCAAATACGTCGTGATATTTTTAATGAACTCAACCTAACCGCCTCGGCAGGTGTTGCCCCTAATAAATTTATCGCTAAAATTGCCAGTGATGAAAACAAACCTAATGGTCAATGTGTTGTTACGCCCGCAGACGTTAGTGGTTTCGTTGAAAATTTACCGTTGAAAAAAATCCCGGGTATTGGCCCTAAAACCGCACAAAAGTTATTGGGTTACGGCTTTTCGTCATGTGCAGATATACGAGCAAGTGCTGTCGCCGTATTAACACCTATTGTCGGCAAGTTTGCGCCTGCATTGTATCAACGTAGTTTTGGTATTGATCATCGCCAATTAGAAACCGACAGAGTAAGAAAATCATTAGCGATAGAAACCACTTTTTCTCAAGACTTGTCTTGTGAAAAAGAGTGCGAAAGTGCCGTTGAACTTCTATACCAGAAGCTTTTATTACGGTTAGAAAAGCATCAGCACATGATGATAAGCAAACAAGGTGTAAAGCTTAAGTTTAATGATTTTACGCAAACGACAGTAGAACAGCAGAGCCAGCGTTGTGATGAAAGCACATTTAAGCAACTACTCGTTAAAGCGCTTTTACGCAGTCAATCTAGGGGGATTCGTTTAATTGGCTTAACGTTAGGTTTTGCTCATCATGATGTGAAAGAAATAAAACAACTGTCTCTGAGTTGGTAAGTAATAGATAAAATAGTGAATGTAGCTTAAGTAAGTGCTTACTTGCTACGCATCGATTTTTTATTTTTCTGCTTATTTTTTTTTGATTATTTCTTTAATCGCTAATTCTAACCGTGGATCGGTACTATTTGAACTGGTTGATTTGAAAACAACTTGTCCACTTCGATTGATAAAAAATGTTGTTGGTGTACCTTTTACGTCATATAACTTGGCAACTTTTTCACCTTCAACACCGGTAATAAATTGATAACCTCGTTGAGTAATCGAGTCTTGTGGTTTTGCTCCTTCATCTTCACTAAAACTAATAGCAACAATCTCAATGCCGGTATTTTTATACTTTTCAGTTAGCTCAACTAATTTAGGCTGCAATTTTTTACAATAAGGGCACCATGTCGCCCAAAAGTGCAAAATCACTGGTTTTCCCTGATAGTCAGCTAAAGAAATACTTGTACCCGCTTGAGTTAATAGTATCCAAGTGGGTGCTTTGGCACTTATGTCGTCATTTGCTTGAGCATTAAAAGTAAACAAGCTGATCAGTATAATAAAAATCGATAAAGCTGTTTTCATGAATAAACCTTTCGTATTAAATGATGAGTTATCTTAATAACTTTTTATTAGACCGCTATAAGTTGAAATACTTTTCAATTTTTATTAAAAAAAAGCCTATCGCAATGGATAGGCTTTATGAGATTTTAGCGTCAATCAAGGATTAACTTAAAAGTATTATAAACCTAAAACTTTTTTACCTTGCTTAAACGTAATATCAACTGGAATATTAGCGGCTTCAATGCGAGCTAAGTCTTCGGCTAAATTAGCTTTTATAACACCACTTTTTGCAACAAGTGCTGCAACACTGTCATAATCGCCATTACCTTGTAAGGTTAAAATTAATTCAGATAACGAATCAATAGCTGCTGTCATTTTATCTATATTGACAGAATATAAACCTTCTGCGTTACGGGTAAATGCCTCTTGTTCGGCGAAATAATTAAAGCGTACCATATTTGCTTTACCATGAGCAGACGACGCGCCAAAGCGTACTGAACGGAAAATACCCGCTAAGAAGGTTGTGTAATAATCTTGCAAAGTGCCTTCTTCAATGACGCCTTTAATCAATAATTGACGGATCATATAAAGGCCAAGAATATCAGCTTTACCTTCTTCTAATGCTGAGGCGAGTTCCTTTAATGATTCTCTTACCGTACCTTTATTATTAATGGTGTTTTTAATACCTAAACCGTGAGCAACTTCATGAAACATAGTATTAGCAAAGAAAGCGGTGAATGTTACATTTTCTCGCTGTTCAGGCACAATGAGCGTGCTTGCTATAGGGAGCATGATAGTATCAAATTTAGCCTGCATCGCATTTTTAAGCTGTAAACGACGCGTTCCTTTCTCTAATTGCACTACTTCGTCATTGGGCAGATTAATTGCAATTGTTTTGCTACCCGCATTCGAATGCCCTGCATAGTAAATAACGTCGTAGGCATTTAAGTCTGCATCTGAGCCCGGAATTTCTTTCTTATATGCTTTCTTAACAGGTAAGCCTTTTTGCAACTCTGGTAAATACTCAGCATATTTAGCGAGCTTTGCACTCCAAGCCAAATCTTTAATCAACACATAAGATTCAAAAGCTGTTCTCGAGCCATGCAGTAGATCTTCATAGGTTTCAATGGGGCCAATAACGACATCGATTGGATTGTTTTTCATATCCATCCAAGCAAAATCAGAGGCTTGAAAGTCATCATGACGCATAGCAGTGGCACGTAAATTTAAGTAATGTGCAAACTCTTTGTCATCAGCAAGGCTTGATGCTTTTTCTAAAATAGCGGCAATGCGATTAATACTGTCGCTATAGAGTTCGGAATATGCAACAGAGGTTAACTGACCATCACTGTTGCGTTGGACCACTGAATATAAGCCGTCTTTATCTTCAAAGTCTGTTTTCTCAAATTCTTCTTTAGTTAAATCACTTGGATAAAATTCTGCACCAAGTGCTTTTGCCTCATACCCAGAAAGAAAAGGTTTGTCGCCGTCTAATCTATCCCATGGACCATAATTGATACGGGCGAATTCACGAGCTTTTTCATCTTCGATACTCGCAAGGAAAGTCTCTTTGTCTTCACCAAAGGCCTGTTGCCAGAAAAGTTCATCAATAATATCTGAAGCTTCAATCAGTAGAACAATCATTTGTTTTTGGTTTTCAGACAGGTGACTTAAGTCAGCACTAAGCGTTACCGTTTTATAAATGTCTAAGCGACTTTGTGCTTCTACTAATAAAGTAGGAGCAGGATTTTGCGTATTATTATTTTCACTACAAGCGCTTAAAAGGCTAGTGGCAAGCAAAAGGCCAGTAGCTAATTTTGTTAGTTTCATTTTTTATTCTCACGTTGTTTTGTATATTCATGATGTAATTATTATATATAACGAGGAGAGGTTAACAAAAATGGCAAGATGCGCAAGATTTTACTGATTAGAAATTTGATAAGACTTAAAGATCATGTTTTATTTTAGAAGGGAGAAAGCTAAATTAACGGCAAAAAAAAACCAGCATAAGCTGGTTTTTAAATTCAATAACAAAAATTAAAGCGCTTTAATTGCAGCGTTTAAACGACTCTTACTACGAGCGGCTTTATTTTTGTGAATAAGACCTTTGCTTGCAAAACGATCTAAAATCGGTTGTGCAACAGCAAATTCTTTAGATGCTGTGTCTTTGTCACCAGCTTCAATTGCAGCGAGTACTTTTTTAAATAACGTGCGCATCATCGAACGACGACTTGCATTATGTTGACGGCGTTTTTCTGATTGAACCGCGCGTTTCTTCGCCTGCTTTGAATTAGCCAAGGTGAACTCCTAAAATATGATTGTATATATAGCCTAAATTTAAGGCGAGGAAATATGCCTTTTTTTAGCTCGATTGTCAAACCTTTTACCGGTTTAATTTACTTAATAACGATGGATTTACCATTATATAATAATTATCATTATTGGTTACTAAATAATGCAGGTATTTTACCTGTTATTTTCGGGATTTTAAATAGATTAAAAACTTCTTTGCATTTACTTGTTTATAACCAGTAAAAAGCTGCATAATATTAATGAGAAATTACATCTTGCAAAATCATTGTTTTCATCAATTTATTGGAGCTATTCGTTGAGTAAAAAGTTAATAAAATCAGGTCTGATAGTGAGTTTTATGACTTTGGTTTCTCGTGTGCTCGGTTTGGTTCGAGATGTTGTTATCGCCAATATTATTGGTGCGGGCTTGGCATCAGATGTTTTTTTCTTTGCTAACAAAATCCCCAGTTTTTTCAGGCGATTGTTTGCTGAAGGGGCCTTTGCACAAGCTTTTGTCCCCGTGTTGAGTGAATATCATACGAAAGACGAGCAAGCCAGTATTGGTGTTAGTGAAGGCGAAACACGAAAACTCATTGGGCAAGTTTCAGGTACTTTAGGGGTCATCATTACCTTAGTGACACTATTTGGTATGGTTGCCTCACCACTTTTTGTTATATTGTTTGGCTATGGCTGGTTTGTTGACTGGCTTAACGATGGCCCTAAAGCACAGCAGTTTGAATTAGCATCTACCTTACTTAAAATTACTTTTCCCTATTTATGGTTTGTTAGTTTTACGGCCCTTGCTGGCGCGGTGTTAAATACCTTTGGCAAATTTGCTGTTTCGTCATTCACTCCCGTATTACTCAATGTTTGTATTATTGGTTGTGCAATCTATCTATCACCATTTTTTGAAAATCCTGCTTATGCATTAGCTTGGGGTGTTTTTTTGGGTGGTTTAGCTCAGTTTTTATTTCAAATTCCATTTTTGATTAAAGCGGGGGTCTTTGTTAAGCCAAAATGGGCATGGCATGAGCCAGGCGTAACAAAAATACGCAAGCTTATTGTACCTGCCTTATTCGGTGTCTCGGTGACACAAATTAATTTACTGCTTGATACTGTCATCGCGACTATTTTAGTAACAGGCTCTATCAGTTGGCTTTATTATGCCGACCGATTATTAGAATTTCCGTTGGGATTATTTGGTATTGGTATTGCGACAGTCATTCTTCCAAGTTTGGCAAAACTTCATACTAAGAAAAATAACCAAGAGTTTAGCGATACGATTACTTGGGGATTAAAAATTGTTTCGCTATTTGGTTGGCCTGCACTTGCTGGCTTAATGGTGTTAGCTCAGCCTATTATTATGATTTTATTTATGCGTGGTGAGTTTTTAGAAGCAACGGTATTAAAGGTGTCTTATGCCTTGTTTGCTTACCTTTCTGGATTAATAAGCTTTATGTTTATTAAGATATTAGCGCCCGCCTATTATGCCCGACAAGATACAAAAACGCCGGTAAAAATAGGTATTAAAGCAATGGTTGCTAATATGGTTTTCAACTTGATGTTGGCACCTTTTTTTGGTTATGTGGGTTTAGCGATAGCTACGGCGATGTCGGCAACCTTAAATGCGCTGATGCTTTATCATGGCTTGAAAAAGAACAATGTTTTTGAACTGTCGAAAGCCAGTTGGTGGTTTTTTGCTCGACTTGTTTTCTCCGCGGGCATAATGGCTGGAGTGCTTTATGGGTTGTCGCCACCGTTTAAAGGGTGGTTAGCCATGAGTACCGCTATGCAAATTCAACAATTACTTATTTGTATTTCTTTGGGTATGCTGAGTTACTTTATTTCTATTGCTGCATTAGGAATACGAGTGAAAGATTTCAAAGTTCAAGCAGACGTAAAAATAAATTGATGAAATTGCGTTCAAGTGCTGATTCTTAAGCTTGAGTAATATATAATTTATCGGTTTATATTCTTCAATGGCGACACTTGCAAAGTAATGTAAGTTAAATTTAGGTTTTTTAATTAAATGCAGTTAATACGCGGTATCCACAATATTCAAGCTGAAGATCATGGCTGTGTGTTAACCATAGGTAATTTTGATGGTGTTCACTTGGGACATGCTCGTGTGATAAAAGCCTTAATTGAAAAAGCCAAAGCATTGAACTGTTCACCTGCAGTGATGATCTTTGAGCCACAGCCACAAGAATTATTTTCTCCTAATACGGCGCCTGCAAGACTGACACGTTTGCGAGATAAATATTTTTTATTAAAAAATTTGGGTGTTCAACGCTTAATTTGTGTGAACTTTCATCGAGAATTTGCCCGCAAAAGCGCGTCAGAATTTATAGAGCAATTATTAGTAAAACAATTAGGTATTAAACATTTAATTATTGGTGATGATTTTCGTTTTGGCAAGAACCGTCTTGGTGATTTTAGTTTACTTAAGCAGGCAGGTGAAAAATTTGATTTTACTGTTTCTGATACCGCAAGTTTTAAGCTTGAAGACAGTCGGATTAGCAGTACTAAAATACGTAAGGCCCTCGAAAATAATGAGTTAGCCGATGTAGAAGAAATGCTGGGTCGTGCTTATTCCATCATAGGTCGTGTTTTTCATGGTGATAAGCGTGGTCGGCAGTTGGGGTTTCCAACAGCGAATGTGCTACTTAAAAGACGAGTTTCGCCCATTTCAGGTGTATTTGTTGTAAAAGTTAATACGGTTGAAGATTGTTTTTATGGTGTGGCTAATATAGGTTCAAGGCCTACAGTTGCAGGTATAAGACAACAATTAGAAGTACATATCTTTAACTTTAATAAAGATATATACGGTCAAACTATTGAAGTGGTTATGCTGAAAAAACTAAGAAATGAAATAAAGTTTTCATCACTAGATGAATTAACAATGCAAATATCACAAGACAGCGAACAGGCAAAGGCCTTTGTTCAAAACTTGTAAATAAACAGATACGTGAGTTAATAATAAAATTAATATGTAACCGATGTTGATTTTATTATTAACTTATCAGAAGCTAACCACCAGTTAGCGAATATAACAACGGATAATGATTTAAATGAGTGATTACAAACAAACCCTAAACTTGCCAGCTACTTCTTTCGCGATGAAAGGTAATATGGCAAACCGTGAACCAAACATGCTAAAAGAGTGGGCTGAGAAAGACTTGTATGGCCAAATTCGTGAAGCTAAAAAGGGTAAAAAGTCATTTATTTTGCATGACGGCCCTCCGTATGCAAATGGTGATATTCATTTAGGTCACTCAGTTAATAAAATTCTTAAAGATATTATTGTTAAATCAAAAACATTATCTGATTTCAATGCGCCATTTGTTCCAGGTTGGGATTGTCATGGCTTACCAATTGAATTAATGGTTGAGAAAAAAATTGGCAAGCCGGGGCATAAAGTCTCAGCGAGTGTTTTTCGTGAAAAATGTCGTGAATATGCAGCCAAGCAAGTTATTGGACAGTGTGAAGATTTCAAACGTTTAGGTATTTTTGCTGATTGGGAAAAACCTTATCTGACTATGGATTTTGGCACCGAAGCGAATATCATTCGTGCTTTAGGAAAAATTGCTGAAAATGGCCATTTACATCAAGGATTCAAACCTGTTCATTGGTGTACAGATTGTGGTTCTTCTTTAGCTGAAGCTGAAGTTGAGTATAAAGATAAACAGTCTCCTGCGATTGATGTGAAATTTACTGTTGTTGATCAAAGCGTTGCAGACAAGTTTGATCATCCAGAAGGTCATCAAGGTGAAGGTAACGTTTCAGTTGTTATCTGGACAACAACTCCTTGGACATTACCGGCTAACCGCGCAGTTTCGGTAAATGCTGATGTTGAATATACGTTAGTACAATGTGAAACAGAGCAAGGTAAAGAACGTTTTATCATTGCGTCTGACTTAGTCACAAGTTGTATGGACCGTTTCGGAATTGATAAATACCATGCGTTAGGTTTTTGTAAAGGTAGCGATTTAGACTTAGTGCAACTAAAACATCCTTTTTATGATTTTACTGTGCCAATGATTCTAGGTGAACACGTTACTACCGACTCTGGTACAGGTTGTGTTCATACAGCGCCGGGTCACGGTGTTGAAGATTTCGTGGTGGGTAAAATATACAACCTTGAAGTGGCAAATCCTGTTGGTGCGAATGGTGTTTATTTAGAAGATACGCCATTGTTTGCTGGTCAACATGTTTTTAAAGCCAATGCGAATGTCGTTGAAACATTGAAAGAACATGGCACTTTAGTACACCACCATGCAATAGAGCATTCTTATCCGCATTGCTGGCGCCACAAAACACCCTTAATTTTTCGTGCTACACCACAATGGTTTATTAGCATGGACAAAAAAGGTTTACGTCAAGATTCATTAAACGAAATTGAAAAAACCCAATGGATCCCTGATTGGGGCCAACGCCGTATTGAATTGATGGTTGAAGGTCGTCCTGATTGGTGTATTTCACGCCAACGTACGTGGGGCGTGCCAATGGCATTATTTATACATCAAGATTCAGGTGCTTTGCATCCACGTAGCATTGAGTTAATTGAAACAGTTGCTAAACGTGTTGAAGAAAAAGGCATTCAAGCGTGGTTTGATTTAGACGCTGCTGAACTTATTGGCGATGACGCAAAAGAATATATAAAAGTACCTGATACCTTAGATGTATGGTTTGACTCAGGCACTACGCATTACTCTGTTGTTAATGCACGTGAAGAGTTTGATGGTGTTGCAGATTTATATCTTGAAGGTTCAGATCAACATCGTGGTTGGTTTATGTCGTCAATGATTTCATCGGTAGCGATGAACGGTAAAGCACCTTATAAACAAGTACTAACTCATGGTTTTACCGTTGATACGAACGGCCATAAAATGTCTAAATCTTTAGGCAATGTTATCACCCCAAAAGAAATTACCAGTAAGTTAGGGGCTGATATTTTACGTTTATGGGTAGCTTCAGTTAACTATACGCAAGAAATAACCGTCTCTGACGAAATTTTTAAACGCCAAGCCGATGCTTACCGACGTATTCGTAATACTTCGCGCTTTTTATTATCAAACCTTAATGGTTTTGATCCAAAAATAGATTCAGTTGCTTTTGATGATATGGTCGCTCTTGATCGTTGGGCTGTTGATAAAGCCGCACAGTTGCAAGCAGAAATTGTTAGCGCTTATGACGAATATGAATTCAATGTAGTTGTTCATAAACTGATGAACTTCTGTACTACCGAGTTAGGTGGATTCTATTTAGATATTATTAAAGACCGCCAGTACACCGCGAAAGACGACAGTACGGCTCGTCGTTCATGTCAAACAGCCATGTACTTAATTGCTGAAGCGATGACGCGTTGGATGGCACCTGTTTTATCTTTTACTGCACAAGAAATTTGGCAGGCGCTACCGACACCATCTGGTGAAACACGTGATGAATTCGTTTTTACGGGTGTTTGGTTTAATGGCTTGCCTAAAGCAGAAACAAGTAATGCATTAAACAATGATTACTGGAATGAAATTTTACTGGTGCGCACTGAAGTAAACAAAGCCTTAGAGAATGCCCGTAAAGAAAAGCAAGTAGGTAAAGCACTTGAAGCGTCAGTTACTTTATATACTACCGCTGAGTTAGCTGAAAAATTACAGCAGTTAGGCGAAGAACTTCGTTTTGTTCTGATCACCTCTAAAGCGACGGTTGAAGTGGTTGAAAGCGCTCCAGAGGGTGTCTTAGCAACTGAGATTGAAGGTTTATGGTTAACTGTTGCTCCAGCAGAGGGGACTAAATGTGAACGTTGCTGGCATGTTACTGAAGACATAGGACAAGATGAAAAGCATCCTGAACTTTGCGGACGTTGTATAACTAACGTAGAGGGTGAGGGCGAGATACGCCAATTCGCCTAAATGTTTCCAAATATCTTTGTTACTTCACTCAATAGCGGCACCGAAAGTACTCGCCTAGCATACTAGGCTGTGTACTTTCTTTTTGTTCTATAGTGAATTAACGTTGATATTGTGAACATTCTAACTCTCTTATTGTTTAAAAATAAAAAATTGAAAAATAATAAATATGCAAATGAATAAACTTTTTACAGAAACAGGTTTTAAATGGTTATGGTTAACCGTTTTATTTTTGATCATTGACCAAGTAACCAAGTATTTAGTTGTTAACGCTTTCAACTTGGGCGAATCAATGAATATTTTGCCTTTTTTCGATTTAAGATATGTTCAAAACCCTGGAGCCGCTTTTAGTTTTCTTGCGGATCAAGACGGGTGGCAACGTTGGTTTTTTACCATCATTGCTGCTGTTGCTAGTGTGGTATTTTTAGTGTGGTTGGCTAAAACGCCAAAATCAAACCCATTATTGAGTATCGCTTTAGCGTTTATGCTAAGTGGGGCAGTGGGTAACTTAATTGACCGTGCATTATTTGGCTATGTTATCGATATGTTAGATTTTCATATTGCTGGTCACCATTGGCCCGTTTTTAATATTGCCGATTCTGCTATATTTATCGGCGCAGCTTTGATGATATATGATTCATTTAAAAATGGTGAACCAGCAAAAAAATACGAAACCAAATAACGCTTAATAGATAAGAGTATACGAGAAATATAATGACTATGTTAATTACTGAAAAATCTCAAGTTATCACACATATCACCATGAAACTATCTGACGGCTCAGCTGCAGACAGTACAAAAGTTAATAAAAAACCGGCTAAAATAGTGATGGGGGATGCAAGTATTTCACCTGCTTTTGAAGCACAACTATTAGGACTCGCCGCTGGAGATTCTAAAGAATTTACCCTTGAAGCAAAAGATGCTTTTGGCGAGCCCAACCCTGACAATTTCCATTACGTTGACGCTGACAAATTTGGTAGTGACGTGCCTGCTGAAGTGGGCAGTATTATTACGTTTACTCAACCTGGGAATATAGAATTACCAGGAATGGTAAAAGAAGTGGTTGGTACATCCGTAACTATTGATTTTAATCATCCGTTAGCTGGACAAGCTATTACTTTTGTTATTGATATTGTTGAAGTTTTATAGCCGTTAACTCTTAGGACTTGTATGTAGTCCCTTAGGAACAGATCATGGAAATTATTTTAGCTAACCCTCGTGGTTTTTGTGCCGGTGTAGACCGAGCCATTAGCATTGTCGACAGAGCACTCGACTTATTTGGTGCACCTATTTATGTGCGCCATGAAGTCGTACATAACAAGTTTGTTGTTGATGGCTTAAAAGACCGAGGCGCAATCTTTGTTGATGAACTCTTTGAAGTTCCCGATGATAATACCGTTATTTTCAGTGCTCATGGTGTCTCTAAAGCTGTTCGTAAACAAGCTAAGGATCGCGGCCTGAAGGTGTTTGACGCGACTTGTCCGTTAGTCACTAAAGTACATATGGAAGTTTCACGTACGAGCCGTAAAAATATTGAATGTATTCTTATTGGTCACGCCGGACACCCCGAAGTGGAAGGGACTATGGGGCAGTATGAAAGTGAACAAGGTGGAATTTATTTAGTTGAGTCAGTTGCTGACGTAGCAACACTTGAAGTTAAAGACCCTTCCCAATTGTATTACTGTAGTCAAACAACATTATCAATTGATGATACCTCTGAAGTCATTGATGCCTTAAGAAAAAAGTTTGTGTTAATTAAAGGCCCACGCAAAGACGATATTTGTTATGCGACTCAAAATCGTCAAGATGCTGTGCGTACTATCTCTGCAGAAGTTGATCTACTTTTAGTCGTAGGGGCGAAGAATAGCTCTAATTCTAATCGTTTACGTGAACTCTCTGAGAAGTTGGGCACACCTTCTTACTTGATCGATACCTTTTCTGATATTCAACCACAATGGCTTGATAATATTAAAAAAATTGGTGTTACTGCGGGGGCTTCAGCACCTGCGATACTTATACAACAAGTTATTGACGCATTAAAAGACTATGGTGGTCAAGAGGTTATCGAATATCCTGGCCGAGAAGAGAACACCGTATTTGCGGTACCTATAGAATTACGCTAGTCTTAAAATATTAGGTTAAGTGATTGAATATAATTTTACCCTCCTTTAAGCGGTAAAATTTTAAGTACACTAATATCAATATTCATTACTTAACTTTATTATCATGAATAGTCGCTGTGGAAATTAGCTATTCAATAATAAATTTTAAGGTATGGGTTAATGCGGTTCACGTTTGTGATTTTTAACACATATAAGTTTACCACTGAATTCTTCGCCCTAGGCCTAGTTTCGATTGCTTTTGCCTGTAAAATATTATTTTTATTTTTTTACCGTTTATTACTTAAAAGTATACTCGCCCGTGTTGTTTCTTTTATTTTTTTCCCTCTCGCTCTATATTTTAAAGCACAATTTATTTGGCTAGTTAGCCACGATTGGCAGTGTATTAAGGAATGTTATGCGCAATAACTTATTTAGGATTAATTACCCCAATAAAAACCCACTTTCAGTGAATAAGGGGATGACACTTATTGAAGTTTTAGTCGCTTTGGTGATTTTAGTGACGGGAATTTTTGGCGCCGTAGCTATGCAGGCATCGGCTAAAAAAGGTAGCTTTGATGCGATGCAACGTTCTGTCGCCTCAGCGTTAGCGCAAGATATTATTGAACGAATGCGTAGCAATGACTCTGATTTTTTAGTCTTAGAGACCTATCAAGGTGTTTATGGTGCCGCTTTAAACGCAATACCTGGCGAGAGGTGTAATTCAGCTGACTCTTTGTGTACGAGTGCTGAAATGGTGACCAATGACTTGTATGAATGGGAAGTCAAGTTAATGGGGGCTGATGTAACCGCTGGAGGTAAAAATTCAGGGGGATTAGTGGGCGCTTTTGGCTGTATTGATCATAACAGAAACGCAGTCACCGTGGTGATCAGCTGGCAAGGTAGAATAGAAACGGCTGACGGCTATGATGCCAATAACAATAGTTCAGCGGCTGCAACATTAGCCAACGCTTGTGGCACAAGTGATAATAAACGTCGACAAGTTACCATTGAAGCGTTCGTGTATTAATACAGTAAACGGCTAGTTGGTGTGAAGTGACAAAATTTATTGCGTTTATTTTAGACAAGAGAAAATGATGTTTAATGCTCAACGAGGTTTTAGTTTAATCGAAATATTTATATCGCTTGCGGTAGGTTTAATGTTGCTGTTAGGTATATTAAGTATTTTTGTTGGTATGAAAACGACGACTGTTGAGACCACCAGTTATGGGGAGTTACAAGAAAATGGCAGATATGCGATTAGTTTACTCAGTGATGACCTATTACGGCAAGGTTTTTGGGGAGATTTATCGGGATCACTTGATGTAAGTGGCTTGGTAAGTTCACCTTTACCAATGACGGTTGCGGGTGATTGTATTGGTGAAGGCGTAAATAATGCTAGTTTTCCTGCGGCCATTGGTCATTTTAGAACGTTGTGGGGCAAAACAGTCAACAATGCCACTTTAATGGGCTGCATTACCAATGCAAAAATAGGCTCAGATGTGTTGCAGCTCAAACGAGCGGTTTCATCGACTATAGCCTTAGCCGATATCTCTAGTGATGATTATTATATTATTTCAAATTCAAATACCGCAGGTATATTTGCTGGTGGGACTGCAGTACCCAGTG
The DNA here is from genome assembly GCF_014076915.1 of Colwellia sp. MB02u-14. NCBI lineage: Bacteria > Pseudomonadati > Pseudomonadota > Gammaproteobacteria > Alteromonadales > Colwelliaceae > Colwellia > Colwellia sp. MB02u-14. Next base: position 15,598 of record NZ_JACGUX010000063.1, on the reverse strand, counting down.
TAAACTTTGGTCAAATTTGGGAATATCAACAGCATATTTATTATATCCGTGAAGACAGTCAAGGTACTAATAACGTACCCGTTTTAGTGCAAGGTCGATTACAAAATAAAGCGTTAGTGATGAACCTTGATATGGTGGTCGAAGGTATCGAATATATTCGTTTTATGTATGGTGTCGATACGACTAATAATGGCGTAGTGAATGCTTTTATTTCAGCTGATAACATGGCCAATAGTCACTGGGATAATGAAAGTGATGTTCGAATACTCGCGGTTAAGATTTTTGTCTTAGCACGAAATATTTTACCGGATCGAGATTACGAAAATTTAAATAGTTATCAGCTTGGTGACCTCAATATTGATTTTATTGATGGGGATGGTAAAGGTGATAACTATCGACGTTTATTATTTAGTTCTACCATTACACTTTACAATGCGAGGGTCGACTCATGGCCATAAGGTTAATAAAACAAAATCATGCACTCTATCACCGAAATTTAAATCAGCAGTACCCTAAGCAAAGTGGTGTCGTACTGATTGTTTCACTGGTTTTTTTGATTGCTTTAACTGCAGTTGCTGCTGCATTGATGCAAAATACCACCATCGATATGAAAATGTCAGGAGCAAGTGAAGAAAAAGTGGTGGCTACCCAAGAAGCGGTAAGCGCCATTGATGAAGTTATTTATAAAGAAGTAACACAAATAAGCGGAACCAATGCTTTTGCTTCTGAAATTGCAAGATTTCCACTTTCACCAACAGTGAGTAGTGCAATTAATACCAGCGCAGAAATAACGCTGGCTAACCCGTATAAGATTGAAGCCGATTGCCCCCACTCTCGAGCGGCTTCTTCTGTACAAGTGTTTAAGTGTAATGTACTTAAAGTGCAGGTTACTCGACTGTATGGTCGCACCAATAAAAGCACTATTGAAGTTAATTCAGGTGTATCGCAACAACTACTTAATGTGGGGAACTGATGATGAAAAAGTTATTATTACTTGGCTTATTGATATGCACATCACTTACTGCTTATAGTGAAGATATTGAACTTTATATTGGTGATGCAGCACAACGTACTGGCAATAAACCACAAGTACTGATTATTTTTGATAACTCTGGCAGCATGAATAGTCTAGAATCAGTCGATGAACCTTATGATCCTGATACAGTTTACCCTGCAGTTGGAGGGTTAAACTCGTTATCTTATAAATATATTTATTTCACCAAAGGTGGTATTGATGGTGCTTCTTCAATTACCCCCGACAGTCCAAGTGAAAGCCGTCGTTTTCTTGATGCAATAAATAGCTGTGCAACTGCCCGTGAACGTTTAGCATCTGTTGGCTTTTATACAGGACACATTCGTGAATATGCCTTTCAAGGAAACTCAGGTAGCTGGCAAGAAATTCCTGATAACAATGGTACTAATATTGATGTAATTGACTGTGAAGATGATGTTAATTTAGTGCCTGCAAACCCAGAAGATAATGCAGGTATAGAAAAAAATGGCGGTACCGTCATTGATTTACCTGACGGCTTTCCTATCGATGGTGAGGGTTCGACACAAAGCCCTATTTATTATACGCCAAGCGCCAATAATTCAAATGTTATTTGGTCGGGTGAGGTTGTTACGCTTTATACCGACAACTATTTGCGTTGGGCAAATAGTGAGTCACTCGACCAGGTCAATCGTACCCGTTTAGAAATAGCACAAGATACGGTGACTGATTTAATTGAATCAGCACCTTCTGTTGATTTTGGCTTACAAGTTTTTAATTATAATCACTCCGGTGAATATGTCCGTGACGGTGGCAGAATTGTTTTTGGTATCCAAGAAATGACCGCAGCAGCTCGCGCTGAATTAGTAAATATAATTGATTTAGATATTGATGCTGAAACAAATACACCGTTATGCGAATCTCTTTATGAAGCCTCGCGATACTTTAGTGGTAAGTCAGTAGACTTTGGTGATAATGATTCAAATGCTGGACGTAATTATCGAGGCAATACGCCGCCAAGAGATATAACAATTGAAGATGGAGGGGTCTATAAATCTCCCTATAATTCGTGTACTAATGAAGTTTATGTGATCATTATTACTGATGGGGAGCCAACTCGAGATCTTGCCGCTGACAGTTATATTAAAGGTTTACCTGACATTGGATTACCTTTTGATGTCAATGGCACGGACAATTATTTAGCTGCGCTTGCCGGTTGGATGCATACTCATGATCTACACAGCACATTACCCGATGTGCAATCAGCAACACTTTTCACTATCGGTTTTGGTCAAGATGCTATTGATGATGCGGGTGAGTTATTGCGAGAGGCTGCAAGGTTAGGAGGAGGGCAATATTACCCGGCTAGAGATCCTAGTGCCTTACTCGCCTCACTACAGGCGGCATTAACCAATATTTTAGAAGTGAACACCAGTTTTACTGCACCTTCAGTTGCCTCAAATAATTTTGACCGCACCGAAACCTTAGATTCTGTTTATTACGCAATGTTTGTTCCCGATCATGGTGCAAGATGGCAAGGAAATTTGAAAAAATTAAAAGTGACTAATGGTAAGCAGGTCGATAGAGTTGGTGTTGCAGCGATTGATGATAATGGTAATATTTCAAAAGACGCTAAAACTTTCTGGACAACTGAGACAACACCCGATGGCAATGATGTTAAAAAGGGCGGGGTGGCTGAAATGTTACGCACTAAATCAGGTCGTTTTATCATCAGTGACCTTGGTTTGAATGATACTTTAGTGCCCTTGACCCAAACCAATGCTGAAACATCATACGGAGATGCTGCCACACTGGCTGTTAAATTGGATGTCGCGGTTAATGAAATTGACAGTATGCTTAACTGGGCGAAGGGAATTGATGTTGATGATGCTAATAACGATGGTTTAATCACTGATATTCGAAGTGATGTTTTTGGTGATCCATTACACTCTAAACCTTTAGTTGTTAACTATGGAGGTGTCAGTACAAGCCAGGATATCCGAATTATTGTTGGTACCAATGCGGGCGTTTTACATATGTTTGACGATAATGGAGCAACAGTTGATGAAAGCTGGGCTTTTATGCCTAAAGAATTTTTTTCAAAAATAAAAGGTTTACGTGAAAATTTTACTTCATCAGGTAAATCATACGGCATAGACAGCCCCGCCGTTTCATACTTACTGGACGTCAATGGTGATGGGTCTATTGATAGCGCAAGTGGAGATAAAGCGTGGATATTTTTTGGTTTACGTCGTGGTGGCTCTTCATATTATGCTATGGATGTTAGTGACCCCGATACTCCTAAGTTATTGTGGCACATAGATGCAAGCTCAGCAGGATTTAGCCATTTAGGACAATCATGGTCGCAACCTAAAATAGGATTTTCAGCGCTTAACATAGAAAATGGTACACCAAAACCTGTACTCTTTTTTGCTGGCGGGTATGACACAACTAAAGATAACTTAACCGTTGGTGCAGATGATACCTTAGGCCGTGCTGTTTATATGGTCGATGCAGAAACAGGTGTATTAAAATGGGGGTTAAGCCCTGATGCAACGAGTGCGACTAATACTCAATTTACTGAGATAACTGATAGCGTGCCTTCTAGCCTCGCTATCTTAGACAGTGATTCTGATGGCTTAACAGACCGTCTTTATTTTGGCGATACGGGTGGAAATGTTTGGCGTGTTGATATGCCCGGCAATGCTCCCTTTAGTGGAACATCGCCGTGGACTGCTTTTAAATTAGCTAAGTTGGGCGGAACAACTCATGCGACAGATCGCCGCTTTTTTAGCGAACCTTCAATTGCTAGAACATACATTTCAGACACGGTAGAAACTACATCAGTTGATGCTAATGGTATTAGTTCAACCGTGGTAACAAAACAGGAAAGACCCTACGAAGCAATACTTATTGGAAGTGGCGACCGATCAACACCTGCGGCCAGTGACACTGACGATAAATTTTTCATGATTAAAGATGCAAATATTATCACTACCTCATTCGTTTCTTCACCCACCCACCCTCAACGTTCCATTCCTTCAGTTATATTAGCGAGTGATCTTTATAATTATACAAATAATCCGTTTGGTCAGGCGTTGACTGCAGCTGCTCGTCAAACACTGGAAATAGCAGTAGGCAACAAAAAAGGGTGGTTTATTGATTTCGTGGGTAATGGTGAGAAAAATACGGCGTCAGCTATTGTTATAAATGGTGTCGTATATTTTACCTCTTTTACGCCCGCTGCCGTATCTTCTGATCCTGATAGTTGTGAATTAAGTGATGGTTCTGGTATTTTATATGCAGTTAATTTAGCGTTAGGTACGACTGTTTATGATTGGAGGACTTGGGAAATTGCTGCTGGTATTCCTGATACACCTTCAATTATTATTACTAAAGATCCACAAGAGCCTACCGTACCATGCTCTGAAAATTGTGCTCCAATTGAAGAAGGAGAGGTGATAGCCACAATAAAGCTTTTGGCAGGTAAAATTATTCCGTTGGGTATTAGCTTAGAAACCTCAAGAACCTACCTTTATGTGACGGAGTCGAAGTAATGATAAAAATATCAATAGTCAAAGGTTTTACCTTACTTGAACTCATGATCTCAGTCGCGGTGGTTGGGATCATAGCTTCGGTTGCTTATCCGTCTTATATTGACAATATTTCCAGAGCAAACCGTAGTGAAGGTCAACGCGAGTTACTTCGATTAGCAAGCTTGCAAGAACAGTATTTTACTGACCACAGAGAGTACACAACAGATATGACAAAGTTAGGTGTTTCTGCTGATCCTTACATAACAGATTCTGGGTTTTATAGCATAGATGCTTCAGTTGTAGGGGTAACTTATATATTGACCGCGTCGGCTAGAGGCACGCAAGCAACAAATGATTCGTCTTGTTTAATGTTATCTATCACTGATACGGGTAAGAAAGCTGCAACATCAACCAATTGCTGGGAGTAATATGATGAAACTATTATTTAAGCGTTATCTCACGCCAAGCTTACTTTTAGCTAGTTTACTTTTTATAAGTATCGACAGTATGGCAAAAATAGGCGCACAAGCATCAAAAATCAAGGTTAAATGCCATGTTGAATTAATGGGCGGGACAGATATTATTCACTTTGGCATTATTAAAGCTAACGGCATTGCAAAATATACTCATTGGCTAGTGGGTAAAAAAGTGGCAACAGGGATTTCAAAGAAAAAGCAGCAAATTCATAAGGTAAAAGAGTGTGTAAAATCTCAAGATGATTTCACGAGTGCTGTTTCAAAACAATTAGATGAAAATACCGCGCGTTAATTGTGGCTAAACTAAAGACAATTAATTTCATTACCTGAGCGGTCTTCATCTATATCGTCGTTATCTGTATCAGAGGTAACATAAGAACGTCCAGATGAACTCACTGTTATTCCGCGTGACTTTTCAGCATAACCTTGTGGACAATAGCTAAAAGGGGTTGCACTAACACCTCCTAATATACTGCCAGTTGGTGTATATATAATGCTGTTTTGGCCGTATTGGAGTTTATCATTGTTCTTTATTTGAGCCTTTACGGTGATTAACCTTTCATCATTAGCTGGCTCATACGTTTTGTCACCATCAATATCAATAAAGACGCTGAGTTCCTTGTGCCAATTAGTATCGCAACGGCTACTCGCATTGAGTGGGCATAGAGTAACCGTTTGTTCTGCATTTATGGCGGTATTTCTCGCTGTTAATAACATACGTTGCAAGTGAGAAATTTCATTGTCGACGCGTGTCTCCACCATGAAACTGTTGAAATTTGGCAGCGCTATCGCCATTAAGGTTGCCGCAATAGCAATGGTGACCATTAGCTCAACCAGAGTAAAACCATGTTGTTTGTTGTTTGATTGCAAATCATAACTCTTCATAATATCAGCCTTAACTTCTGTTATATCAATGAGAGCACTTAGTCAGTCTTATTGATTACATCATATTCAAAACAGCGTCAAGAATATTTCAATATGACTAAGTTATATCACTTAAGCTAATATTTCGCTAGGTTACTCAGCTGGATATGAGAAACTAGATTTTTTTGGTATTTACAGAACATTGAATTTTGATGGTGTAACTTATTTTAATTTATTAGTTACAATGAATTATTCTGCCACTGCGATTTTCATCTATGCCATCCATATTTTGGTCGGTAGATAAATAAAAGCGACCAGCCCCTGAAATAATAATTCCCCGTGACTTGTTACTATGATTTTTTGGGCAGTAACGAAAAGTACCATTTCCCCCCCAAACCGCAAGCCGGCCGCTAGGAGCATAAATTAATGCTGTTCTTCCTTGGGCGTATTGCAATTTATCACCAGACTTTATCGCTAACTTTATTTTTATAACAACTTCAGCGCTTGAGGGATCAAGGGCTTTATTTTTATTGTCATCATAAAATACACTTAGCTCTTCATGCCATTGGTTAGAGCACTGTCCTGATTTATTTAATGGACATACCGTAACAAAACGTTCTTGATTAACCGCATGATTCCTCGTTAATAAGAGCAACCGATGCAGAGCTGAAATTTCATTATCAACCCGTATTTTGATGACTAAATCTGCAAAGCTGGGCAGTGCTACTGTAGCGATAGAGATCAGTATAGCGAGAGTGATTAATGTTTCAATGAGGGTGAAACCAACGATTTTTAATGTGATGTATAACATAGTAGCAAGCCGTCCGTTGGCTAAATTAATGTGCTACTAATTATGGTTGTTAACTTTTAATTTACAAGCTATTTGTATTTAATTAACTGTAGATTGTTGGGATAGCTAACCTCTTATGTTGTGTTTTTTTATAAATATTCATAATAAGTGTCTGTATTTCAGGTGTTACCTGCTTTCCTTCAAGAAAGTCATCTAAATCATCATAACTCATCCCTAAAGCATCTTCGTCTGTTTTACCCGGTTCCAAGTCTTCTAAATCAGCTGTTGGTGCTTTATTGATTAACAAGCCTGGAGCACCTAATTTTTCAGCCAATGATCTTACTTGGCGTTTTGATAGGCCAAATAAAGGCGCTAAATCACAGGCACCGTCACCCCATTTAGTAAAAAATCCAGTAATATTTTCTGCTGAATGATCGGTACCTAAAACAAGTGCACCGACAATACCGGCTATATGATATTGCATGACCATTCTGCTACGGGCTTTTACATTACCTTTTGAAAAATCAATTTTTGCTTCATTGGCTAATAATATATTTGCTTGATTCAGTGCGTTGATAGTTTCAGTGTGAATACCATTTGCCGCATCAGCAATATTAGTGGTTAAGCAATGTGTCGGTTGAATGAAGCTCAAAGCAAGTTGAGCATCGTCTTCATCGGCTTGAATGCTGTAAGGTAGTCGCACAGCAATAAATTGATAAACCATGGTTGAATTTTTATTTAAAACTTTTTCTTCAGCATTGAGCTCTGAAACGGCAAGTTGAGCAAGACGACCGCAAGTAGAAGAGTCAACGCCACCACTAATACCTAAAACTAAATTCTTTAATCCTGACGTCTTAAGTGTCTTTTTTATAAATTCAATACGGCGCTTTATTTCAAAATCGATATCTATTTGTGGTAAAACTTTCATTTCATTTATAATTAATTGCAGATCCATTGAATGTCCTTTGCCATTTATTCGATAAGAGAAATAACCTTATTGTAACGTATCCCCGTGATACTTCAAAATAAAGGAAACTAGCATTTTGGAGTTTCAGGGGGTATCTAAAATTTAAATGGCGTAGAATAAATATAGCGCTTGGGTTTAATTCATATAATTGTGTACAATTCAAAGTATATTTTGCGGGTAATGGACAATAAAAATGAAAAAAATTGAAGCAATTATCAAACCCTTTAAAATGGATGACGTGCGTGAAGCACTGAGTGAAATCGGGGTTACCGGAATGACAGTTTCAGAAGTTAAAGGCTTTGGCCGACAAAAAGGCCATACCGAACTCTATCGTGGTGCTGAGTACATGGTAGATTTTTTGCCAAAAGTAAAATTAGAAATTGTTGTTGCCACTGAGCAAGTAGAGCGCTGCGTTAACGCCATTATTGAAACGGCACAAACGGGTAAAATTGGTGATGGAAAAATTTTTATTACTGATGTTGAACGTGTCATTCGTATTCGTACAGGCGAAGAAGACGAAGCAGCTATATAAATTTTTTAGGTAAATTAGTCATAAAAAAAGCCCACTTAGTCTTTATACTAAGTGGGCTTTATTTTGAGCATAATTTAACGCGTCAAAAAATTATTATTTGGATAATTAGCGACTAATACTTGCTTAGCATTAGTTTTTAAATCCATTAAACCTAACTTGTCGTAACACTCAATCATAATTTCTAAAGCTTGTTCTACTTGTTGGCTTGGCGAGAAGTATTCAACAATATATTTACCACGATTTGCTGCTGATGCCCACGCATCACGTTTCATGTAAAAACGGGCGACGGACAATTCATATTTAGCTAACCGTGATTTTATACCTATCATACGTTTGCGTGCATCAGCGGCATATTTACTTTGAGGTAAGTCAGTAATAATTGTTTTAAAATCTTTAAAGGCTTCACGGGCCGCCGTTGGATCTCTGTCTGAACGATCAATCCCGGCTAATTCTTGGAACATATTATCTTCAGTCGATATATTGATTAATGCGCGCATGTAATAAACATAATCAAGGTTTACATGATCTGGGTTTAAGCGTAAGAATCGATCGGCTAAAGCGATGCCTTGAGCTGAGTCACTACTCTTATAATAGGCGTAAATTAAGTCTAATTGTACCTGATGAGAAATAGGTCCAAACGGAAAGCGTGAGTCAATTGCCGATAAAATTTGGATAGCTCTTTGGTATAAGCCACTATCAAGCGCAGTTCTAGCATCAGTGAATAATGCTTGCGCTGACTTGTCTGGTACCTTTTCAATATCGGTTTTATCTGATGACGAACACGCCGCTAGCCCTAATGAAAGCACTAGTATTATCATTTTCATTGTCAATTTTTGCATAGACTTCGGTATCACTACTTTGTTTTAGTTAAAGGTATTAGTTAAATAAATATACGTCCTTTGCAAATTACTTAATGTAATTGAATTAGCAAAGAGGTAAAATAAACACTGGCATTCTAACCTAGCATACTTGCCTTGCACAGCGCTAATTCATAGTAAATTTATAGAGAGTTAAATAGAAATTTTAATGGCTGAAATAATTCAACATACAGATACGGTTCCTGAAACTTGTTTAGGTAAACGATTCGACCAAACATTAGCTGAGATGTTCCCTGAATATTCTCGTTCTCGCATAAAAGAATGGATCTTAGCAGGTCACGTTACTTTAAACGGCGCTATTTTAATCATACCTCGCGAGAAAATGTTTGGTGGGGAAGTTGTTAAAATATCAACTGAAGTTGAAGGTGATGTGCGATTTGAACCACAAAACCTTCCTTTAAATATCGTTTATGAAGATGACGATATTATCGTTATTAATAAGCCTGCTGGTTTTGTTGTTCACCCTGGAGCAGGTAATCCTGACGGTACCGTGCTTAATGCTTTATTGTATTATTGCCCACAGCTTAATGTTGTACCTCGCGCAGGTATCGTTCACAGACTTGATAAAGACACAACAGGCTTGATGGTTATTGCTAAAACAATTGCTGCGCAAACAAATTTAGTTGATGCTATACAAGAGCGTGAAATAACGCGTGAGTATGAAGCGATTGCTAATGGTTTAATGACCGCTGGTGGTGTGGTTGATGAACCCATAGGTCGTCATTCAACTAAAAGAACACACATGGCTGTTAGTCCTTTTGGTCGTCCATCGGTAACGCATTATCGTGTAATGGAAAAATTCCGTTTACACACACGTTTAAGATTACGTCTTGAAACAGGTCGTACGCACCAAATTCGTGTTCATATGGCGCATATTACTCACCCATTGATTGGTGATCCTAATTACGGTGGTCGTCCACGCCCACCTAAGAATGCGACAGAAGATTTGCGGGATGTACTTCGTGGTTTTAAACGCCAAGCATTACATGCGGCAATGTTGTCATTGTTTCACCCTATCACCGGTGAAGAAATGACTTGGCATGCACCTATTCCAGACGATATGGTGAATTTGACAAATATTTTGCGTGAGGATTCAAAACTTAACGCAACAGACGACTATTTATAATAGTCTCTACAATGTAGAGTGGCCAGTACAAAATGTACTGGCTTTTACTACGACAAGACTCGTTCCTCAACAAAAAACGTTATCCTTTAATCATTCACACTCTTCGGCATACGACCAATTTAATTTGGGCAAACATGTTGGTGATGATCTAGAGCATGTCAACAAAAATAGAGCTTCGTTACTCGCATACTTACCGTCGAATACCAAAATTCAATGGCTTGAACAAGTGCATGGTAATAAAGTTGTTACTGTAGAGTCTCATTCAATAACGCCTTTAGTAGCTGATGCAGCAATCACTCGGCAAAAGAATATTGCTTTAGCCGTAATGACTGCAGATTGTTTACCCATACTATTAACATCGATTGACGGTAATGAAATTGCGGCCATTCATGGCGGATGGAAACCCTTAGCTAAAAATATTATTGCTCATACTCTTGATAATATGAAAACGGCGAATGAAAATGTTATTGCCTGGTTAGGTCCTTGTATTGGTCAATCTGTTTTTGAGGTAGGTGAAGAAGTAAAAATAGTGTTTGAACGTCAATCTGAAAAATTTTCATTGGCTTTTGTTCCTGCTGAGCAATCTGTTTTACCAAAAACTGAAGGTAACAATAAATACTTAGCAAACTTAGCGATGATCGCAAAAATTCAATTAAATGCACTTGGCATTAATAAGGTTTATCACTTAAATCACTGCACTTATTCTGACGAACAACAGTATTTTTCTTATCGACGAGATAGTATTACGGGCAGAATGGTTTCGATAATTTGTCGAAATTAGTTGTAAACATATAATAAAGTCAGTAAAACTTATTCCAAATCAAAAGCTTTTCACTTCTTTCCTTGAAATATTTCAATTTTATCCTTATCTATAAGGTATAAAAGAATATGTTTATTTATTAAGTAGGAGAGTCCCATGCGTTTAGATAGATTAACCCAAGCATTTCAGGTGGCTATTTCTGATGCCCAATCAATAGCATTAGGGCGGGATCATCAATTTATTGAACCCGTGCATATTATGCTCGCACTATTAAATCAGAACGCGAGTAGTATTATTCCATTGTTGAAAAGTGCGGGTATTGATGTGAGATCACTGCGCGCTCAAATAGAAACGGTTATCGAAAAACTCGCTCAGGTTTCAGGATCTGGTGGTGATGTGCAACTTTCTTCTGCCATGGGGAATTTACTTAATCTCTGCGATAAATATGCCCAAAAAATGGGTGATAAATATATCTCTTCAGACGTTTTTATCCTTGCTGCCATCGAAGACAAAGGAAAATTGGGGCAAATATTAAAATCATTAGGGGCAAGTGAACAACGGGTACAAGATGCAATATTGCATGTGCGCGGGGGGCAAAAGGTTGATGAACCCAATGCAGAAGATATCCGACAAGCACTCGATAAATATACGATTAATCTAACTGAACTCGCAGAGCAAGGAAAGCTTGATCCTGTTATTGGCCGAGATGATGAAATTCGTCGTACTATTCAAGTTTTACAGCGCCGTACAAAAAACAATCCTGTGTTAATTGGTCAACCGGGAGTGGGTAAAACCGCCATTGCCGAAGGCTTAGCACAGCGGATTATTAATCATGAGGTCCCTGAAGGTTTAAAGGGAAAACGAGTATTGTCACTTGATATGGGGGCACTAGTCGCTGGCGCTAAATACCGTGGTGAATTTGAAGAACGCTTAAAGGCGGTATTGAGCGAGCTAGCTAAAGAAGAAGGGCAAGTCATTTTGTTTATTGATGAGCTGCATACAATGGTTGGCGCAGGAAAATCTGATGGCGCAATGGATGCTGGAAATATGTTAAAACCAGCACTCGCCCGTGGCGACTTACATTGTGTAGGTGCCACAACACTAGATGAGTATAGAAAGTACATTGAAAAAGATGCGGCTTTAGAGCGTCGTTTTCAAAAAATATTAATTGAAGAGCCCAGTGTTGAAGACACCATTGCTATATTGCGTGGTTTAAAAGAACGTTACGAACTTCATCATAGTGTTGATATTACTGATCCTGCTATTGTTGCTGCTGCTACTTTGTCACATCGCTATATAAGTGATAGGCAATTACCTGATAAAGCGATAGATCTTATCGATGAAGCTGCATCAAGTATTCGCATGCAAATAGATTCTAAGCCAGAAGACTTAGATCGCTTAGAACGTCGTATCATTCAACTAAAATTAGAGCAACGAGCATTAGAAAAAGACTCAGATGATGCTTCTAAAAAACGTTTAGGGTTGATCTCATTAGATCTCAGTGTTTGCCAAAATAACTTTGACGAATTAGACGAAATTTGGAAAACAGAAAAGGCTGCTTTACATGGTACACAGGCTATAAAATCTGATTTAGAACAGGCAAGGCTTGATTTAGAGGCTGCGCGACGTGTGGGCGATCTTAACCAAATGTCTGAATTACAATATGGCAAAATACCCGAATTAGAAAAACAACTCGATTTAGCAAGCCAAGCAGAAATGCAAGAAATGACATTATTAAAAAATAAGGTCACAGAAGTTGAAATTGCTGATGTGTTAAGTAGAGCAACGGGTATTCCTGTTTCAAAAATGTTAGAAGAAGAGTGTGATAAGTTATTACAAATGGAAGATAATTTACATCAACGTGTTATTGGACAAACTGAAGCGGTTGTTAGTGTGTCAAATGCAATTAGGCGTTCAAGAGCTGGGCTTGCAGATCCCAGTCAGCCGATTGGTTCATTTTTATTCTTAGGTCCTACCGGTGTTGGGAAAACAGAATTAACTAAAGCTTTAGCGCATTATCTTTTTGACAGTGAAGATGCTCTTATTCGTGTCGATATGTCTGAATTTATGGAAAAACATTCAGTTTCTCGCTTAGTGGGGGCTCCTCCAGGTTACGTAGGATATGAAGAAGGTGGCTATTTAACCGAAGCTGTTCGACGCAAGCCCTATTCAGTTATTCTCCTTGATGAAATTGAAAAAGCGCACAGTGATGTCTTTAATATTCTATTACAAGTGCTTGATGATGGACGATTAACTGATGGCCAAGGACGTACCGTTGACTTTAAAAATACGGTTATCATTATGACCTCTAATATTGGCTCCGATCACATACAAACATTTGCAGATGATGGTCAATATGAAGAAATGAAAACAAAGGTGATGTCAGAGGTGAGTTTACACTTTAAACCTGAGTTCATTAACCGTATTGATGAAACCGTTGTTTTCCATCCCTTAATTTCACAGCAAATAGAAAAAATAGCGGCGATACAAATTGATAGTTTACAAGAACGTTTAGCGGATCAAGATATTAAGTTATCAATAACACAGGAAGCGTTAGCGCTAATTTCTCTGGCTGGATTTGATCCATTATTTGGTGCAAGGCCTTTAAAAAGAGTGATCAGACAGAAAATTGAAAATCCTTTAGCGCAGAAAATACTTTCTGGATCCTTTAAAAATAAAGGTGAAATAAATATAGACGTAAGTAATGGAGAGTTAGTTTTTAGGCATTGAAAATAAGCGGTTACTCTTCTTTTTTTATCGGCGCACAGTAAACCTCTGTGCGCTTTTGGTTTATTGCTAATTGCTGATTTTTTTCTTGTTCATTTAATATCTGTTTAACACCATTTTCATCCGTATATTGCAACTTTTTAAACGCTAACAACATGGTCAGATTCTCTTTTGCCTCCTTACATTTTTCAGATGTATTTATTGTTGATGGAATATTCTCTTTATCACTCTTAGGTAATTCACTTTTATTGGCAGGTAAAAGGGGCATAACATCGGCACGGCTAATGACTTTAGATTGGTTTGAAATTAAAAACTGCGTGTATTCATCGTTAATAGGTTGATGTTGACTAAAGTGTACGACATTATTTTTGTCAAGCCAGCGATAGACCACAAGCTCACTCGCAGAACAATAGCTAACATAAATAACAAGCCCGAAAGATATAATACGAAAATTCATTGAGCCACCCATAAGTTTTGAGAGAAAAGTCCCTTATACTTTATATAACAACACAATTGAAACTATACAAATATAAGCAAAAGAATATTGTTCTATTACTCTCTAATATACCCATCATATAAATTTATGTTAGATTTAAATAAATAACTTTAAATAACTTCTTAAACAAGCGCACCAACAATGAATGATAAAAAAATAAATACTAGCACTCCTTCTAAAGGTATTTACTTACTACCTAATCTATTAACCACAGCAGGTCTCTTTTCAGGATTTTATGCCATAGTTTCATCAATGAACGGCCACTTTGTTAGTGCATCAGTGGCAATATTCATTGCGATGATATTTGATGGCTTAGATGGGCGTGTTGCAAGAATGACCAATACACAAAGTGATTTTGGTGCAGAATATGACAGTATGGCTGATATGGTATCTTTTGGTATAGCACCTGGGCTTGTTGCATATAACTGGGCACTATCGAGTTATGGGAAATTTGGTTGGTTAGCCGCTTTTGTTTTTGTTGCTTGTGCAGCACTTCGCTTAGCGCGTTTTAATACACAAATGGGTATTGCCGATGCACGCTTTTTTCAAGGGTTAGCTAGCCCAGCAGCGGCTGCAGTAATTGCGAGTTTAGTTTGGGTTGGCGCAGAATATCAAATAAACGGCCAAGACTACGGCACTGTTGTTGGTATTATTACCATGCTTTCAGGGGGGTTGATGGTAAGTAACTTTCGTTATAACAGCTTTAAAGATGTTGACTGGAAAGGGAAAGTGAATTTCTTTGTTGTGCTATTGATCGTACTAGCCTTCGTTATTGTTGCTTCTAGCCCAGAGAACGTACTACTTATCATCTTTGGTTTCTATGCGTGCTCCGGACCTTTCACTACTATTCGTTCTGTTAATAAGTTAAAACTAGAACATGTCGTCGGGGATGATAAAGATGAAGACTTTAAAGATCCGAAAGAAAAATAGCTTAAAACACTCAATTCTTGTTTGAACATATAGGCACTTTTGCGATAACTTTACTTTAGCTGCTCAAATAATCTGCAGCGCAACCGGGGATTGTACGTTAACTAACCAAAAAAGTGATTGTTTCAAAGTTATGACAAAAAAGGGTTGACGCCCAGCGAAAAATGTCTAGAATGCGCTCCAGTTCCAAGGGGTTCAGTTAAAACGAACCACGAAAGAGCTGTTTTGATAAGTTATCTACATCGCTTTAGGGCAAAGTCGTTAACTTAACGTTTTAAAAGTAAGTTTGAAGCTTTATAAGAAACTTCAAATTAAATTAAATAAAACGTTGACATCAAAGCTGAGGAGCGTATCATGCGCATCTCGCTTCAGGCAAGGCCTGCAGCAATGGAGCAACGCTCCGAAGGTATAAACGAATGGGTTTTATATCTAACTCTTTACTTTGAGTAAATGAGTTTTTCTTTAACAATTAGTTATCATGCAATTTGTGTGGACACTCACATTACATTGATTTTACATAGTCGGTTC